>JBAVUZ010000394.1:0-5708 GCA_049697035.1 Candidatus Angelobacter sp.
GGATATCGCTGGGCCTGTGTGTGAAAGCGGTGACTTTCTGGCCCGCGATGCCATGCTGCCCGCAGTCGCTCAGGGAGAAAACTTGTGTGTTCTGGACGCTGGCGCTTATGGAATGTCATTGGCTTCAAACTATAATTCCCGGCCGCGCGCGGCTGAGGTTCTGGTGGAAGGCACCCGCGCTCGCCTCATCCGCCGCCGTGAAACCATCAAAGATCTACTGCAACAGGAGGTCGCCTGCTTATGACCGATCTCAAGGCACTGGCCTATGAATTCCTTCATGAAGCCCAGAACTCGCTCAAGACTGACGGCTACCTCAACCCGACAGCCATCGTCATTACGCCCGACGAGAACCTTATCTTCGACATTGAGTTTGAGACCGAAGAAGAACGCGACGAGATTTATTCTGAGATGATGGATGTGGCCCAGCAGAAAAATGCCGGCGCCATCATCACCGTCAACGATGTCTTTCATGATGATGCCGCGGGCTCCCCGGTGCAGCTGCAAGGTGAGGGCTGGGGCCAGTTGGCTGAAGCGCCCACTGAGGCGATCATGATCACAGTCTCCGGCAGCGGCTTTGATACCTGGAGCTTGATCTGTCCATACTTCCGGCGCGACGACCGCATCAATTTTCATCCTGCGCGGGAAATCCGCAACCCCGGCGGCGAAGTGGAATTGCTGGGCGACTGGACCGGCAAGGCAGGGGCAGCATAAACGAAGCAATTAGCAAATAGCAGTTAGCAATTAGCCTGGCCTTGATGGGTATGAGCCTTCTTCTCTAAGCTTCCGAATTTAGGTTTTTATCAAAACCTCGCCCCTGTCGTCTCCTGACGCCAATCCGCCTTCTCTTTCAGGTTTTATCCGCGATCATCCGCGGTTTACTGTCTGTGCTAATCGCCAAGTGCTATTTTAATTGCCAGCGGCTTCTCTCCCCCGCATCAACATTGATTTTTCCTCACATTTTCACATTCGTAAAAATCGCAAAAGCTGCACCGCACCCGCATGAATATTGGACTTTAGTAACCGGCTGCACTGATTCCTGGTGACCCTCCTGTGGAAGCGCCGCAAGTTTATGATTCTGCTTGATTTATAAATACGAAAATCTGTTTGACTTAAATTACGGAGCGCGTAAATTCACAATTGTTCTTTGACATTACAAAGTTTTCCCGGTTGGCGGCGAGTCCGGGTCCCAAGCAAGGTCACCTCGCAACAACGCAAGTTGTAAAGCAATGGAGGGCCGGTAAGGGTCTATTCAGCAAACTGCTGGTTGAGGAGAACAAGAAATGTTTAAAGGCAAAGATAGAAGCCCCGAGGTGTTGACCGATTTACCCGGTTGGCGGTAAGCCCGGAGCCCAAGCTTCAGCGTAAGCTGATTAAAGATCGCACTTTGTGGGTTTCGCAAGAAACTATGGCAGAGAAAGCTGGTCGGCAAGGGTCTATAGCGAACCGCTGGGCGAGGTGAATGGGTCAACCACAAAACTCGGGGCTTCTTACTGTTTTGCACCCAATTTTCCTTTTGCACAGCAGAATCCCATTACACCTTCAGATCAGTTATTTTTTCATCTATAGGCAAGGTAGATTGCCCGCCCCAACAATATGATCACAGCCACCATAATTATGATGCCGGTATAAATTAACTCTGCCACGGTGAGTGCTTTGGCGGCTTTATCAAGTTCATCCTTCATGGAACAATAACCTCACGGTTGGCTTAGTCAGACATACAATATTCTTCGCTCGCAGTTTACTCCAAGCCCCCATACACCAGTTTGCCGCCCAGGTATGTCGCTTCCACTTTCACGTTCTTGATGGCCGCCGGCGGGATCTTGAAGATGTCGTCAGAAAGTATTACAAAATCCGCCAGCTTGCCCGGCGTAATCGATCCTTTTTCTTTATCCTGAAACTCCGCATAGGCCGAGCCCATGGTGTACGCCTCAATGGCTTCTGTGATGTTCAGCTTTTGCTCCGGCACCCAACCGTTGGGATTCTTGCCATCCAGCGTTGCGCGCGTAACCGCCGCGTAGAGACCTAACATCGGGTTCAACGGAGCAACGGACCAATCCGTGCCGAAAGCCAGCTTCACGCCGTTATCCAGAAACGTGCGAAAAGCGTATGTGCGCTTGATACGGTCGGGACCAATCCGGCTCTCCGCCCAGCGCCCGTCATCAATGGCGTGATAGGGCTGCACGGAAGCGATCACGCCCAGCCGCGCATAGCGCGCAAAATCTTTTGCGGCCATGTGCTGCGAATGCTCGATGCGCCACCGCCGGTCACGCTTGCCATTGGTCTTTTCAATTTGCGCAAACATGTCAAGCGTCATCGAGATTGCGCGATCGCCAATAGCATGCACGCAAAGCTGCAAACCCGCTGCGTCCGCGCCGCGAAGCCGCTGCTGCATGGCGGAAACAGGATGCATTTCATCGCTCAAGAGGCCATGGGAATTTGGCGCGTCTGTATAGGCGTCAAAAAAATAAGCTGTCTCCGAGCCCAGCGATCCATCGGCATAGCCTTTCACGGCCCCCAGCCGAAGGAAGGGTGTGCCAAAGGCCCGCCGAATTCCAAGCTTGGCTTGGTCTTTCCAGCCTGTTTCCATCGGCGCAGCGTAAATACGGACAGTGAGCGCGCCTTCCTCTTGCAGTTCAGCGTAGGCCTTCATGTCGTCATATGAAGGATTCATGTCCTGCACGCTGGTCACGCCGAAAGAAGCGGCGTGGTCCAATGCCTGATGAATCGCCCGCAGGCGGTGGGCTACCGTCATAGGCGGCATGACTTTATTCACCAGTTCCTGCGCCGAGTCGCGCAGCACTCCCGTGGGATTGCCCTGCGCATCGCGGACAATCTGGCCTCCGGTAGGATCGGCGGTCTTTGCGTCGATCCTGGCCAGCCGCAACGTAACCGAGTTTGCCAGCGACTCATGCCCGTCATAGCGATTCACCCACACCGGCGTGTCAGGCGTCGTTGGATCGATCAGTTCTTTGGTGGGAAGATTGGCGGGCGTCCATCTCTGCTCGTCCCAGTCGCCGCCAACGATCCACTCACCTTTGGCGGTAGTCTTTACACGATCGGCAATTCTGCGCGCAAATTCCTGCGGTGACGCGGCATCTTTCAACTGCACGGCTGAAAGATGATCTCCGCCATCCACAAAATGCACATGCGCATCATTGAAACCGGGAAGCAGAAGCTTGCCTTGCGCGTCCAATACCTTTGTTTGCGGACCGTGCCACGTATCCACTTCGGCTGCACTGCCAACGGCCACAATACGTTCGCCCAGGACGGCCAGAGCTTCAGCGTGCGGGCGCGTTTTATCGACCGTCCAGATTTTTGCATTGGTAACGATCAGATCGGCCGAAGGTTTGGTCTGCGCCTGCGCAAAATCCGCAAGCACAAAGGCGAGCGACACCATTGCCCATAAACGCACGGTCATCGTAAAAGCCCGCATCATTCCCCTATCTTTCTCCCCATTTCAGCTTGGTCCGCAGAACGTCAAAGAATGACCGTCCGGCAAACTTAAATAGTTTGACGTTATATTCTGACTTCTTGCAGACCACCACATCATCATCCACCAGCGGGGTTCCTACTTGTCCATCCACGGTAAGGAACGCCTGTTCTCGAGTCACAAGAATTCTGGCCTCGATGATCGCGGTATCTTTAACCACAAGCGGACGATTGGTGAGAGCGTGAGATGCCACAGGAGTAATCACGAATCCGGGAACGTCGGGAGCAAGAATAGGCCCGCCCGCGGCGAGAGAATACGCGGTTGATCCTGTCGGCGTGGAGATGATCAATCCATCAGCTTTGTAATTTGCCACAAAGTTGCCATTCACGCGGACTTCAAAATCCGTAATGCGGGCCACGGCACTCTGGTTCATCACCACTTCATTGAGTGCCTCATGGGTCGCTATGCATTTACCCTGTCGCAAAACCTCGCAATGCAGCATGGGACGCAGGCTCAATTCATAATCGCGGGCCGCGTCAACTTCCTCCAGCGCCTGCTCAATCTCTTCTCGTCGAATTTCGGTGAGAAAGCCAAGCGATCCCAGGTTAACGCCGAGGATGGGAATGTCCGCTTGCGCGACGCACCGCGCCGTTGAAAGCAACGTGCCGTCGCCTCCCAGAACGATGACAAAGTCAGGAGCAACACGCGCCAGGTCTTCGCGCTCCGCTGGTTCGCAGTCAGGGCAAAATTCGCGGGTTGACGCATCAGCTGTGATCGCGTAACCGTGGTCGCGAAGCCAGCCTGCGACCTGGACAACCACCTTGCCCAGTTCCGGCTTGCCCTGCTTGGAGATAATGGACGCTTTCTTCATCAGACGGTTTTGTTCATCGGAAAGATTTATTCATTAGAAATCTGTGTGCAACAGAAATTCCCGGTTCCCTTCCATGCCCAGGATGGGAGACTCCCTCAATTCTATGTTCTTGCCGCCCAGCTCTTCCACTTTTTGCCGGACTTTCCGCACCGCGTCCTGCTGGGCCGCCTCGTCTTTCACGATACCGCCTTTACCCACCCGCTCGCGCCCAACTTCAAATTGCGGCTTAATCAGGATAACGGCCTCGCGGCGCGTGGGCGCAAGTGTCGCCGCCAACACCGCAGGGAGAACGAGTGTAACAGAGATGAAGGAAACGTCGATGGCAATGAAGCTGATGGCGGCACTCGCGCCGGCACTCGTTATATCTTGTTGTGTGAGATAACGAGCATTGGTCTTCTCCAGCAGCTTCACTCGCGAATCAGAACGCAATCGCGCGTGGATCTGGCCGTACCCTGTATCGACAGCAATCACCTCAGCCGCGCCGTGTTGCAGCATGCAATCTGTAAACCCGCCCGTGGACGCGCCCACATCCATGCATGTGCGGCCGGTGAGGTCAATCTTCCAATCGCGCAGCGCCGCTTCCAGTTTCAGGCCGCCGCGGCCAACATATTTCAGGTCGTCACCCAGCAGCCTGATGGCAGCTTCAAAATCGACGTTAAGGCCGGCTTTCTCAATTTTCTGTTCGTTGACCAGCACGCGGCCGGAAAGGACCATGGCCTGTGCGCGCTCGCGCGAAGGAACGAGACCACGCTCTACCAGAAGCTTATCGATGCGCACTTTCATCACAGCAATTGTATGTGGGCGAAGTCAAGTGGGGCTACACTTCGACACACAGAGAACCATGACTTGCTCTGGAGTGAGTCCTAAGGAAAGCGTTGCGTGATCGTTGGACGCTGATAGTACAGCTTCAAAGGTTGCAATGCAATAGATTGCAGAAACAAAAATTCAGAACAAATCCGCATAGCAATTTTTGTCACGCTGGTCTTTATTTTTACGATTCACGAAAGCACGCACCTTTCCATGTGCAAAGCGTCAAAACACGCAGCTTTGCTGCATCGTTGCAATCGTTCATTGCTGTTTTCCACATTCTTTTTCACTGAATTGTTGAAAAGAGGTAGGAATTATTGGAAACAAATTTGCGCGATGGTAATTAAGAGAAGCATCTCAGCTAAACCTAAAGTTCGCATGCGGTAGAATGGTTCTCGCTCACCCATGCCACGCAAAAAGAAAAATAAACCCGCTGCCATCGCAAAAAAACAAAGAGGCAAACGCGCAAGGGCAAAGTCCGCGTCCTCTCCTAAGCCTTCTGTGAAAAAGACCCTTGCGAAAAAACAAAAAACCGAGCCTGAAGTCCTGCCGGTTCTGAATGCTGAAAAGCTGAAGGAGCTATACGCCACCATGGTGAAG
>JBAVUZ010000395.1:0-4231 GCA_049697035.1 Candidatus Angelobacter sp.
ATGCGCAACCGCCTGAATGATGGTTGCGGCGTGAGCTTTGCCATTGGCAATCCGGGCGGCGCAGGCGCCAACGGCGGCTGCAACACCGGTGCTACCTTCGGCGTTGATCCGGCAACCAATGAACCGCCTCCGGCCCGCGTGCTGGATGATTCTTCCTCCACGCCCGTGGTCGCGCCCGATGGCAGCATCTTCTATGGCGCGTACACGCTCTATAACTGGGCCCAGGGGCACATGATGCATTTCAGCGCGAACGGTGACTTCCTGAACGCGTTTAACTTCGGCTGGGACAACACGCCTGCCATCTATCCACACGGCGGGACCTACTCCGTCGTCTTCAAGAACAATCATTACGGCGGGGCGGGATTCGGCGATTATTGTGACGATCCCAACTGGTGCCCGGACCGCTCGAACCCGAATGCGTCACTCCTGGGACCGGAACAGTACTTTGTTTCGCAATTTAATCCCAGCCTCAACATTGAGTGGAGCTTCCGTAACACCAATACAAACAGTTGCACGCGCAATTCTGATGGAACGATCACCTGCGTTTCCGACCATCCGAACGGCTTTGAGTGGTGCGTGAACGCGGCTGTAGTGGACGCCAACGGCGTGGTTTATGCCAATAGTGAAGACGGCAACCTCTACGCCATTGGCCAGGGCGGTGGTCTAATTCAGAACATCTTCCAGAACCTTGCCATTGGCGCGGCTTACACTCCCGCGTCCCTGGACAACAGCGGAAGGATCTACTCACAGAACGATGGATTCCTTTTTGTCGTAACCAAGTAGTCCATCTCAATTCCCGGGCATTGTTAGTTCCCGGCGTTCGTCCTGAAAGTGAGGCCCGCTTCGGCGGGCCTCTTTTCGTGCACCACGGAATGGTAATTCAGGATGTTTTCTGTTTTGAGAAAGGTTTGCCTGAGAATAAACGCTCTTCCACGATGCCGATGATTTTGTTATGCACCTTGGCGATTGGGTCAGCCGCGTCCACCGCAACCATGCGTTGCGCATCGCGCTTGGCAATGGCCATGTAGCTTGCCAGCACGCGGTTATAGAACGCGCGGCTTTCTTTCTCAAAGCGGTTCTCGTCGTCCGCCATAGTTTTGGATTGCTCTACATTTCTGCGGCGGGCCCGCGCGACTGTACGCGCAACGTCAGAAACCATCAGGACGGTCAGATCAGGCTGAAGGTCGCGGCATAGGATTTTATGCAGTTGCAGCACAATCTCACTGCCTAGTTCGCGTCCTCCGCCCTGGTAAGCTTCACTGGAGTCGGTAAAGCGGTCACACAAGACCCACTGGCCGCGTTCCAAGGCCGGAAGAATCTGTTCGTCAATATGCTGTGCGCGGTCGGCAAACATCAGGCCCAGTTCCGCGAGAGGCGATAAGCCTTCAGTGCGCGAACTGAGCAGGACGGTCCGCAACTTTTCGCCCAAAGCGGTGCCGCCCGGCTCGCGTGTGGTGATCAGTTCAATCCCGCGCTCGCGCAGATGCGCAGCCAGGTTTTCCATCTGCGTGGATTTGCCCACGCCGTCCAGACCTTCAAAAGTGATAAATTTGCCGCGCTGTGGAAGAGGCACGATAGAGATTTAATCATAAACCAGCGAGACAGCGGGGCCGCTTTGCGGCAAAATAACAGGTACAACTGCCGCGGAGGGACCAATGCGACTTGGCGACGATATTGACGATCATTGTTCACGCTGCAAACGCACCACTGACCACTCTATTGTTTCGATGATGGGAGAAGAAGTGCTGCAAACGCGTTGCCGCACCTGCAACAGCGAACACAAATATCGCGGCAATAAAAGCCGCAGCAAAGAGATGACGGCCAAAGAAGCCTTCGATCACGTGCTGGCCAGCGTTACCGGCGCGCAGCCGGACACTTCATCTACGGCCAAAAAGAAAAAGAAATAACCACAAGCGGAATTGCCAAAATTGCCAGAACTGCCAAAATCGCCGAAAGTGAACGGCTAAAGATTATTGCAGACAGTGAGCTAATCTGCTTCAGCCACGACCTGAAGGATCACAGAGATAGGAAATCGAGACACTTCAGTCCCTGTGGGTCTTTGTTTCTCAATTTCGGTGATTTTTGGCAACGCTGGCAATTCTGCCAACCTCTTCCTGTAACCCCCCGCTTGCCTTCCATCCCCCGGTTCTTTAGTCTTGGTTCGCTAATTTACGTTCGCTCCACGGAGAAGAACTCACCCATGCAAAAATTCTTTCGATCGATAGTTCTATTCGTTTTATTCATTACTGCCATTGCCAGTCCTGCCCAGAAACGTAAATCGCAGCCAGCCGCCAGTGCAGCGCCTTCACAGCCGATCAAGCTGACCGTCGACGCGACCCATGCGCCGGAAAAGATCCTGCATGCCCAGATGGAGATCCCGGTGTCCGCCGGCGCAGTCAATCTGGTTTTCCCCAAATGGATTCCGGGCGAGCATGGCCCCACTGGCCCGATCACCGATCTGACTGGCCTGCAATTCTTCGCCAACGGTAAACGACTGACCTGGCGGCGCGATCTGGATGAGATGTACACAATCCACGTCACGGTGCCGCAAGGCGTCAGCACGCTGGAAGCAAAGCTGGATCTGGTGATGCCTGCGCCGCCGGAAGGCTTTTCGTCGGGCGCGTCGGCAACTACCCAGCTCGACATGCTTAGCTGGAACCAGGTTGTCCTCTATGTTCCCGGAAAGCACACAGACGATATTCCGGTCATTGCATCGCTCAAGCTGCCGACGGGCTGGAAGTATGGAACGGCGTTGCCAGTGGCAGGTGAAAATGCGGGGCAAATCAATTTTCAGCAGGTATCGCTGACCACGCTGGTGGATTCGCCGGTGCTGGCCGGAGCTCACTTCCGCCGCATTCCGCTCACGCCTGAAGGGCCGATCCAGCATTACATTGATGAAGTTGCCGATGGCGACGCCGCTTTGGACATGCCGCAGCAGACCATCGACCAATATAAGCACCTGATAGCAGAAACCGGCGCGCTCTACGGTGCGCGGCATTACCGCGATTATCACTTTCTTCTGACCTTGAGCGATCACACGGCGCACTTCGGGTTGGAACATCATGAGTCGAGCGACGATCGCGTGGCCGAGCGCACCATGATTGATGACGATGCGCGTTGGCTTGCCGGCGGTTTGTTGCCGCATGAGATGACGCATTCCTGGAACGGCAAGTATCGCCGCCCCAAGGGACTGGCCACGCCGGACTATCAAGTTCCCATGGAAGGCGATCTGCTCTGGGTCTATGAAGGACTCACGCAATATCTGGGAGATATTCTTGCTCGGCGCGCAGGCTTGTGGACCAAGCAACAATTTCTGGATGAGACAGCTGAAACAGCGGCCAGCCTTGACCACACTCCGGGGCGTTCATGGCGTCCTTTGCAGGACACGGCAGACGCCGCGCAGCTTCTTTATAACGCTGCGCCTGAGTTCGAAAGCTGGCGCCGTAGCGTGGACTACTATCCTGAAGGGTTCCTGATCTGGCTGGAAGCCGATACGATCATACGGCAGCAGACCAAGGGCCAGAAGTCGATGACCGATTTCTGCCACATCTTTCACGGCGGTGGCAACACTCCGCCCATGGTGAAGACATACACGTTTGATGACGTGGTGAAAACGCTGAATGAAGTCACACCATACGACTGGGCAAAATTCCTGCGCGATCGGCTGGACACCTACGGCCCGGGCGCGCCGCTGGGCGGCATCACCAACAGCGGCTGGAAGCTGGTCTATGACGACAATCCCAGCGAGTTCACCAAAGCCATGGAAAAAGTCCGCGATGCCGTGGACGCGCGTTTTTCCATCGGACTCTCTCTCGACGACAAGGGCGGTATTAAAGACGTAATCACAGATAGTCCTGCATGGAAAGCCGGGGTTGCGCCCGGAACCACGCTGGTGGCTGTGAATGGCAGAAAGTTCAATCCCGACATTCTGCGCGATGCGCTGAAAGCAGGGAAGGGAAATGGACCGAACCTTGAACTGCTGGTAATGAACGGCGATTACTACAAAACCTTCACGCTCAATTATCACGAAGGCGAGAAGTACGCTCACCTGGTGCGCGATGAATCAAAGCCGGACGTCCTGAGTGAGATCATCAAGCCGCTGGCGAAGTAACGGCTTCTGAAATCCCGAACCCGCGCAGCTAGCCTGTGACGTGCTGGGTAAACGTGGTGCGCGGGTGAGGGAACCCTTTCGCCGGAATCAGCTTAAGGAAATATGCCTGAAACTGCTTGA
>JBAVUZ010000396.1:0-2527 GCA_049697035.1 Candidatus Angelobacter sp.
CGTTCTAACCGCCTGATCCATGGTTTTGTCGACGAGTTCATCCGCATTCCCAGCACGTTTGTAGACAAAATATCTGGTTACTTTGCGCCGAACTTCTTCATACTTAATCCCCGCATCTGCGTTGTCAGGGGACAGCCATTCTAGAAATCTTGCGAATGCCTCAGGGGTGATTGAGGCCCGATCTCTTCTTGGCGAACCTTGGGCTTTCATGGTCTGTGTGCAGTATCATACCTCCAACTTCCAGGTACTTGCATCTCCGTATGAGATTTCGTCGCTTACACCTCTCCTGCCGCCTGCACCAGCAACTCCCACGCCTCCTGAACATCTCTCCACGTAGTTTCCAGATTCCCGATCGCCAGCCGTAGCGTGACCTTGCCATTCAGCACAGTGCTGGCAATGAACATGCGGTCTGAAGCGTTTACTTTTTCCAGGATCGCGCGGTTCTCATCGTCAGAACCTTGATAGCGGAAGCAGACAACCGACAACGGCACGGGAGCCACGCGCTCGAACTTGGGATGCGCGTCCACCAGCGCGGCAAAATCCTGCGCCCACTGGATGTGCGAGCGCAGCATGGTTTCAATCCGCTCGCGTCCAAAGTAGCGCATCACAAACCACAGCTTCAGCGCGCGGAAACGATGTCCCAGCGGAACGCCGTAATCCATCAGGTTATGCGCGCGCGGATCGTCCTGCGTCTTCAGATAGTCCGGCGTTAGCGAGAACGCGCGCCGCAGAATGTCCGGCCTTCGCGTGTAGAACGCGCTCAGGTCAATCGGTGTAAGCAGCCATTTGTGGGCGTTGAATACCAGAGAATGCGCGCGTTCCACTCCGGCCATAATATGTCGCTGTTCTGGCAGGATCGCCGCTGCTCCGGCGTAAGCGGCATCCACGTGCAGCCACAAGCCATGCTTCTCGGCGACGTCAGCAATCTGCGGCACAGGATCAATGCTGGTGGAAGAAGTTGTGCCTACAGTCGCAACCACGCAGAACGGACGCTTGCCCGCGCGCTTGTCTTCTTCGACCATCGTTGCCAGCGCATTGGCGCGCATGCGGAATTCGCTGTCTGACGGAACCTTGCGAATATTCTTCTGGCCCACGCCCACGGCAATTGCGCCTTTCTCAATCGACATGTGTGACTGGTCTGACGTGTACAGCACCATATCGTTGCGGCTTCCTGCCGTCCGCCCCTCAGGATCGATCAGCTCTCGCGCACATACCACCGCATGCATGCTGCTGGTTGAAGCTGTGTCGTAAACAATGCCAAACCATCCTTCAGGCACGCCGATCCATTGCCGCAGCCAATCCAGCGCGCGCTGTTCCAACTCCGCTACCGCCGGTGAAGTCTTCCAGTGAAGTCCGTTGGTGTTGAGCGCCGCGGCCAGCATCTCGCCCAGGATCGCCGGCGTGGATCCAGTGCAGGCAAAATAGGCAAAAAATCGCGGATGGTTCCACTGCGTCACCGCCGGCATCACCAGCCGGTCAAAATCGCGCAGGATCGTATCAAACGTCTCGCCTTTTTCCGGCGCCGACTTCGGCAGCGCATCCAGCAGGTCGCCTGGCTTCGTCTGCGCCAGCACCGGCATTTCTGACACATTGGCCAGGTACTCGGCAATCCAGTCCACGGTCTCGTGGCCAGCGCGCCGGAAGTCTTCCACATAGGCCTGCCAATCGGTCTTTTGCTGGGCTGCCTGCGGCGCCGCTGCGGTGTCGTTAGGACCAGTAGAATCAGTGGTTTTGCTCATAATTTAGCCCTTAGCTCTCAGCCGTTAGCCTCCGGCCTCAATCTTGATCTTTAGCCCTGGATGTTGAGTACCACTCTGGCTAAAGGCCAAAAGCTAATGGCCAAAAGCTGCTTTACATTAACTTTCTTGACAACACCCAAAACTCTAGACTACTATCCGTTCAGCATGCACGCCAGCCGATTTACTTTCGCGTTTACTTACCGCTACCACTTTACGGGTAGCGGCCACGCGGATCTGTGCTGACAATGCAATAAGAAGTTAGTCATCATAAATCACCGCAAGCCGCGATCCCCAAAGGGTCGCGGTTTTTGCTTTGGTGGATGGTCAGTTTAAAACTGACCAACTACCTGTATCAGCGTCTAGCGATTTGCTCTGCGAATCGCGGGCCTTTAGGCAGACGTTCATCGCAAGCCAGGTTCCCGGGAGCGCGGGCGGGTGGCGTAGCGATGAACATCAGTTAACAAGCTGAAACCATCTTTTGCTTTTAGGAGCTTTTATGGATTTGCAAAACGGCACCGGCGACAAAACACTCGACGACTGGCGCGGCCAGATTGACGCGCTCGATACCGAACTGCTTCGCCTGCTCAACCAGCGTGCCGCCATCGCCTGTGAAATTGCCGCGATCAAGGTGGCCTCGGGCTTGCCTGCATACGACAGCAATCGTGAGCGCCAGGTGCTGGCCCGCGTGGTGGAAAAGAATACCGGCCCGCTCGACGAACAGAGCGTGACCGACATTTTCTCCGGGATCATCCGTGAAACGCGCCGCCTGGGAACACAGCGGATGGAGG
>JBAVUZ010000397.1:0-6057 GCA_049697035.1 Candidatus Angelobacter sp.
GTGAAACACTCCAGTTCCGACTGGTAGAAAATCTGCCGGCAACCACTTATTCCCTGTTTGTTACGTCGCCAGGCGCTGCAGAAGTCCCATTGGCAACCGATCTTCAGGTCCCCTCCGACCAGCGCGGAACAACAACTCTGGGCGGCTGGGGACTGATAGTGAACGCTCCCGAAGGCGCGACGCTGGCCGTCTGCAATTTGTCTCTTCATTAGCCGATCACTTGCAGCTGTTCGACACCAATGAGCTGCCAAGGCTGGACGCAGTCTTGAGCTCCCATCTTTGCTGCGATCACGGCGATTTTTGCAGCCCTCTGCCTGTGTCTTTCAGCCACAAACCCCACCCCCCATAGCACTTTTGTTGAAAGCAAAGGCCCGAACCCCAATTCGAAAGGCCTGTCAAAAGCCTGTCGACCCCTCTTTTCCCGTTTTTCAGCGGTCAAATCATTATTAATTTCACCGCCCTTTTCTCGGATCAAGGTGTCCGGTCGGCAGAGGGTCGCAAACCCTTAAAGCCGCGCGGTGCAAATTCGCCGCGCCACAAACTGTCATCGTGAGCGAGCGGCTTTAACCGCGAGTCGAACGATCTAAATGCAGGCGAAGCCTGCACCTCATACGTCTGAACGCTGATTGCTGAGCTGAATGCCAAGTTTTCAAATATCTTTTGCCGCTCACACCCTGGGGTGCTGCTGGAGTATAGCCGCTTTCGCTCAGCGAATCAATTACGAATAAGGACAATGCTATCCCTGCCAATCGTCCCTTTTCGCACAGCCGTCCGGCCACATCCGTTGGTAGAGGGGCATATCTGGGTGGTATAACCCTGTTTTGGCCAGATCATCTCCTTGGAACGCGACACGGAATTGACAGAACAATGATCTTCGATCGTTACATCGGCATTGATTACTCTGGCGCTGAAGTACCTACATCCAGCCTCAAGGGTCTGCGTATATACCAGGGTGACAGGCTCACGCCTCCACGCGAGGTCGGTCCCCCACCAAGCCCCCGCTGGTATTGGGCCCGCCGCGAGATCGCTGAATGGCTTGTGGCAGAACTCAGCGCCGGCCCTCCCTCTATCGTCGGCATCGATCACGGATTCTCGTTCCCAATCCGCTACTTTCAAAAGCATGGCCTGCCGCTTGACTGGCCGGCATTCCTTGATGATTTTCAGAAACACTGGCCCACTGACGACCAATATACTTACGTCGACTTCGTCCGCGACGGCATACGCGGAAATGCAGCCGCCCGCTCCGGCGATTCCCGTTGGCGGCGTCTTACTGAACTCCACGCCCGCACGGCCAAGTCGGTTTTTCACTTTAATGTCCCCGGTTCTGTGGCAAAATCCACGCATGCGGGCCTTCCATGGCTGCGCTATCTGCGCCAGCATCTTGGCAACCGGGCGCACTTCTGGCCCTTTGACGGATGGCAGGTTCCACCCAACACCTCGGTGATCGCTGAGGTTTACCCCGCGCTCTGGAACAAGAGTTTCCCCTCAGAAGGACGAACCGCGGATCAGCAAGACGCTTTTGCCATTGCTGAGTGGCTTCGCCGTAACGACACGGCAGGAACGCTGTCAGATTTCCTTTGTCCCGTCCTTGCGCCCGCCGACCGCCAGATTGCCGAAATCGAAGGATGGATTCTCGGCGTCGCGCCTCCGCCTCCCTGGGCCGACCTTAAGGGATCCACGCGAGTTCAATGATGTTGAAGTGTCAAATCCCAGACGCACATTACCTTCCCAGAAACCTGCCAATCTTCTCATTCAAGAACTTCAGGTCCTCCGGATTCGGCCCAGCGCCGGCCGTGTGTCCCCACAATGACGGAATAGGCGTGAGCGTCACCGTGCTCATAAAACCTGACTCGTATCGCGCGTCGCCGATCGGGAAATAAAGGTCTGTTTCCGAAGGCATATAAAGAAACGGCGTCTTGATTGACCGCAGCGCCTTCTCCACATCGCCATTAAAGCCCGGGGTCGCGCCCACGTCGTGCTTCTCCCACGTGCGGCATTGCAGGATCAGGTTATTGGCGTCCGCGCCAGGAATAAAATTTGTGCGGAACTCATGCAGCGTCTGCTCAAACGTGGTCCCGGGCGCCGCAGAAGCCTTCCACAACTCCTTGCGCCACCACTCCTGTGAAAAAAGCCACGCCGTCCACACCGTGGCAAAAGCTTCCAGGCCTTTGGTCGGAGGCGCGGCGTAATCGCCATTTTGGAATGCGGCATCGGCCGTCAGCGCGGCAATCTGCCCTTCCAGCCGCACCACGCCGTGAGGATAGGTTTTTGCTGTGCCCGCCGTAGCCACAATCTTGTCCGCAAAATCCGGATAGCTTACCGCCCACTGGAACGCCTGCTGCGCGCCCATCGAGAACCCGACAATCGCACGCAGATGCTTGACCTTCAATTCTTCCGTGAGCAACCGGTGTACTGCTTCCACGTTGTCACGAATCGTCGTGACCGGAAAACGCGGGCCATGAAACGGCTCCGGCGTATTACTGGGTGAAGACGAATGACCATTGCCAAAAAGCTCCGTTGCAACCAGAAAGAGCTTTGAGGTGTCCAGCGCACGGTCCGGCCCGATCAGCCATTCATACCCGTGGCAGTCCGCCATGTAGTGCGACGGCAGCAGCACCACGTTGTCCCTCGCTGCGTTCAGATGGCCATACGTTCCGTAGACAACCCGCGCCTGCGGCAGCGTAACGCCGCTTTCCGTCTTGAAATTGGCGATGACAAATTCATGGATATCCGGCTTCTCCGTTTTGTCTTTGGCCGCATCCGGAGCAGAAGCATTTTTCTTGGCCGACTCTTTGCCCTGCGTGTCCTTCTTCTCAGGAAGATTCTTACTTTGCGCGTCCTGCGCGGCCACCAGTTGACACATACCCGCCAGCAACACCAGCAATGCAAGCAGATTCTTTGTCCTCATAGGTCCATCTCCACATCGCAGTCACAATTGAAAGCTCACCGCTGCGGCGCGCCTATGCTATCACCTTCGAGTCTCGATCACCCGATCACCAAATCCTGCGCGATCTTCTCCGCGTCTCCGTGCCTCCGTGGTGAAGATTCTCGTGTGATCCGCGGTCATCCGCGGCAGGTTGCCTTTCCGACTTTTTTTGGCAATCCTTCTTGATCAATATCATCCGTGTTTATCAGTGGTAAGGTTCTTCCTCCGCTTCCGCCGTTCCTCTTTGTTTCAAACTATTGTCTTGCTCTCCGTGCCTCCGTGGTAGATTTTCAATTTCCCAATCCCCCGATCACCGGATGACCCGATCATTTAGAATTCTCTGTCGCTTATGAACCGCCCTCTTGTTCTTATCATCCTCGATGGCTGGGGTTACGCGCCGCCTTCCAAGGCTAATGCCATTGCGCTGGCGCGCAAGCCCAACTATGACCGACTGCTCACGGAATATCCCAATACGCTCATCCACACCAGCGGGCGCTATGTCGGCCTGCCGCAGGGGCAGATGGGCAACAGCGAGGTCGGCCATCTGAACATCGGCGCCGGCCGCGTGGTTTACATGGACATCACCAAGATCGACCTTATGATTGAAAAAGGCGAATTCAACAGCAATCCCGTATTGATGGAGGCCATGAAGAACGCGCGCAGCGGCGGCCGCCAGTTGCATCTTTTCGGGCTGCTTTCTGATGGCGGCGTGCATTCTCACCAGAACCATCTCTACGCGCTGCTGCGCATGGCCAAACAGAACGGCATCGATCGCACCTTTGTTCATTGCTTTATGGACGGCCGCGACACCCTGCCCACCAACGGCGCTGTTTATCTCCAGCAATTGCAGCAGAAGATGCGCGAGCTCGGCGGCAAGATCGCTAGCGTGAGCGGACGCTACTACGCCATGGATCGCGACAAAAAGTGGGACCGCGAGCTCAAGGCCTTTGACGCCATGGTCGCCGGCAAGGCAGAAGGCGGAGAGTTTATCGATCCGGTCCAAGGCGTGAAAGATTCTTATAACCGCGACGTAACCGACGAGTTCATCATTCCCTTCACCTGCATCGACAATCGCGGCCATGCCGTTGCGACAATTCGCGACGACGATTCGGTCATCAATTTCAATTTCCGTGCCGACCGCGCTCGCCAGATCACCCGCTGCCTGGCCCGTGAAAGCGGACTCACCGCGCAGGGCGGACGCGATCTGCCCGACGCTGAAGCGCTGGACGCCACTATCCCGCGCCGCCGCGCCCCCAAAAACCTGAAATACATTTGCATGACGCAGTATGACAAGCAGTTCACTCTGCCCTTTGTCGTGCAGCCGGATTCGCTCAAGAATATTCTGGCCAACGTAATGGCCGAGCACAACCTTCGCAACCTGCGTGTGGCCGAAACTGAAAAGTACGCCCACGTTACCTATTTTTTCAATGGCGGAGTGGAAAAGCCCTTTCCCGGCGAAGACCGCGTCCTGGTTCCGTCGCAAAAAGTGGCGACCTATGACCTCAAACCGGAAATGTCTGCCCAGGGAATTGCGGACGCTGTGATCAAAGCCGCTAACGACTCGGCTTTTGACGTCGTGATCGTTAACTTCGCCAATGCCGATATGGTCGGCCACTCCGGCAAGATTCCGCCCACGGTGCAGGCCGTGGAAACTGTGGACGCATGCCTCGGCGAGATTTATAAAGCTGTCCGCGCGCGAGGAGGAGCAATGCTCATAACCGCCGACCACGGCAACGCCGAGCAGATGATTGACCCCGCCACCGGCGGCCCGCACACCGCGCATACCACCAATCCCGTGCCGTTCATTGTGGTTAGCGAAGACGCAAAGAAGCTGGCGCTGCGCCCTGAAGGCTCATTGCAGGATATTTCTCCCACGGTCCTCGGCATGTTGGGCTTCGATCAACCAAAGGAAATGACAGGAAAAGATTTGCGGGTGGTAAAGAGCGGTATTTAGTACTTGGTACTT
This sequence comes from Candidatus Angelobacter sp., assembly GCA_049697035.1. Taxonomy (GTDB): domain Bacteria; phylum Acidobacteriota; class Terriglobia; order Terriglobales; family Acidobacteriaceae; genus Angelobacter. Next base: position 4,893 of record JBAVUZ010000397.1, read on the forward strand.
AGCTCTTGTGTGACCGTACAGGCGGGCATTGTTTGCACGTGCCTAATCGGAAGAAGCCGTTTCGAGGCAGACAAAATTAAGTTAAGCGAAAAACAAATACTAAATACCAAGTACTAAATACCGTCACCCATGAAAACACTTATCGTCCACTACCACAGCTTTGAACTCTGGCACGCGCCCACATGGATACGCGAGCGCCTCCAGCAGGATTTTCCTGGCCATAAATTCATCCAGCTTCAGAATTACGATCGCGTGCCGGAAGAAATCGCCGACACTGACGTCTTCATCGGCTGGTCATTGCGGCCGCAGCAATTTGTCGCCGCCAAAAGGCTGCGCTGGATCCATTCGCCGGCGGCAGCCGTTCACCAACTCATGTATCCCGAAATGATCCGGAGCAGCGTCGTCCTTACCAACTCCACAGGGATCCACGGCCCGGTCGTCGCCGAGCACGCCATCGCCGTTCTGTTGGCGCTGGCCAAGCGGCTGCCCCGGGCCATGCAGTACCAGGCGAAACACGAATGGTCGCAGGACCAGCTCTGGCATGAGCAGCCGCGGCCACGCGAAGTGGGCGACTCTACGGTGCTCGTCATCGGCATGGGCAGCATTGGACGTGAGTTCGCGGCACGAGCCAAAGCGCTGGGCATGAAAATTCTGGCCATCCGGGAAAATCCGGCCAAGGGCCTTGACGGCGCGGATGCCGTCTACAGTTCCGCGCAAATTGACGACGTTTTGCCCCAGGCCGATTACGTCCTGCTCTGCACCCCGGTCACCCCAGCCACCACCGGACTCATGAACGCCGCACGCCTCGGCAAAATGAAGCCCGACGCATACCTGATCAACGTGGCCCGTGGACCGCTGATCGATGAACCCGCTTTGCTCGACGCCTTGCAAAAGCGTCGCATCGCCGGGGCTGCGCTCGATGTCTTCAATGAAGAGCCTTTGCCGTCAAGCTCGCCTTTCTGGTCCCTCGACAACATCCTGATCACGCCGCACACCGCCGCTGTGACTGAGCGCCTGTGGGAGCGACACTACCGTCTCATCGTGGACAACATGAAACGCTTTCTCGCGGGCGAGCCGCTCGTGAACCAGGTGGATAAGAAGAGAGGATATTGAAAGAGCACTTGGCAAATAGCAATTGGCAATTAGCTCTTGCCTTCGATGATTC
>JBAVUZ010000398.1:0-4819 GCA_049697035.1 Candidatus Angelobacter sp.
AACGTGCTGTGTATGCTCTCCCGCAATGTCGGCGGTGCGATGACCGGCATCCAGGACATTTTTAATGGCCTCTTCCAGATCGTTGGCCTCGTGCGGCATCTGTGCCGAGTGGCGCAACAACATGGCCACGGAGGCAATGGCGCCCAATGGATTGGCAATTCCCTTTCCCGCAATGTCCGGCGCCGAGCCATGCACAGGCTCATAAAGGTTGATCCCACCACCAACGGTGGCCGATCCCAACATTCCTAAGGACCCGGTAATGGCGGCAGCCTGGTCCGATAAAATGTCCCCGAACAGGTTCTCCGCAAGGATCACATCAAAGCGAGAAGGATTGGTGCCCAGATGCATGGCACAGGCATCCACGTACATGTGTTCGAGTTTCACATCGGGATAAGACCGGCTGACACCAGTCACTACGCGCCGCCATAATTGCGATGTTTCCAGCACATTGGCTTTATCTACAGAGGTGATTTTCTTGCGTCGCATGCGTGCCTGCTGGAAACCCACATGAGCAATGCGCTCAATCTCCTCCACCGAGTAACGCATGGTGTTGTAGGCATACTCCTGGTTTGCGCCAAATCCGCGCGGCTCCGAGAAATACAGCCCACCGAGAAGCTCGCGCACAATCAACACATCAGCGCCTTCAACTCTCGACCGGCGCAACGGAGAACAATCGGCAAGGGCGGGAAAGCAGGCTGCAGGACGCAAATTGGCAAACCCTTTCAGCTCAGCCCGCAAGCGCAGGAGGCCTGCTTCGGGCTTTTGGTCCCGGTCCAGGTGGTCAAACTCCGGCGCACCCATGGCTCCCAGGAGCACAGCCTCACTCTGCAAGCACGCTTCCAGAGTGTTTTCCGGCAGCGGCGAACCGGCAACCCGAATGGCTGCGCCGCCCACCGGTTTTTCTATGATTTCGAACTTGCAGTTGTAGAAGCTGTTGAGCGCATGAAACATGCGCACTGCCTCACGACAAACCTCAGGGCCAATTCCATCGCCGGGAAGAAGAGTGATTCGCATAAGAAAACCAGTAATTAGTAAATTAGCAGTTGGCAACTAGCAAATTAGCAGTTCGGTCCTAAAGCAAACTTCAGGCGAGGCGAAGCGCATATCAAAAGTGCCCGCCAGATCCTAAAAGCGCTACAAGAGAAGAGATCGGAGAGCGTCCCGAAATCGGGGCAGCGATTGCAAAGCTAGAGATGGCACTGAACGATCTAGCGGTTCAGACGGCCCGGAGTGTTGTAGCGGCGAGCATGTGATCGCGAGCCTTATCAAAGAACCTCTTTTAACGCTGATCGGTCGCATAACGCTGATCGGTCGCACGCCAGCGCCTAACCAGATGTTGTGCGGCGCTTTCCCACTCAGGGAATTGAAATTGGAAACCAGCTTCGGCAAGACGACCGGGGATAACGCGGCGGCTCTTGAGCACCAGTTCCGTTTCAGAGCGCAGAAAAAGGGTAGCTATCTCCAGCATCCAGCTTGCAGCAGGCAGCCCGATGCGTGATCCCCATGCTTGTCGCAGAGCCTTCATGAAATCCCGGTTCGGCAAAGGATTTGGCGATGCAATATTGACCACGCCATCAATCTCATCTCGGGCAATCAGGTAATCGATGCTAGCCAAGAAATCGGCATCGTGAATCCAAGAAACAAATTGCATACCGCTGGCTGAGGTTCCTCCGAGACCAAACCGAACCAGACGAAGTAATTTATCGAATATTCCCCCGCGGTCTGGACTCATGACCACGGCGCTGCGAAGTGCGATCTTGCGAGTCTTGGGTGTGACAGCGTCGAAGAAAGCCGTCTCCCAGCTAGTGGCCACATCAATACTGAAACGCCATTTGGCAGGCGCATTCGGTTCGTTGCCACCAATCTCCCCCGTCTGCTCGTCCATCGCTCGGTCAAGAGCATGACGGTAAATCGTCGCGGTACTTGCGTTCATCCACAAGCGGGGCGGATGAAGGGAGTGACCAATCGCTTGACCTAGCAAGTGAGTCGTTTGAGTCCGGGATTCTTTAATTGCTCTGCGGTTTGCCGCAGTGTATCGGCAATCTACGCTTCTGCCCGCGAGGTTAATGAGTACATCAGCATTCTCCAGTTCGGATGTCCAGTTACCCAGAGTTGCTCCATCCCAATGGACGACGCGCCACGGGGCTAATGTAACCTTGCGAGCGAGGACGACGACATCATGTCCCTGAGCGTGAAAATGTCGGGCGAGAATGTTGCCGACCTGTCCGTTGCCACCGGGAAGAACGATACGGAGATGGGTTCTCATGCCAACCTCGGAAACCTGCTGATCGGAGCCAGTAAAACATTCACGGGCTTTTCTGAGGATTTGCCGTCAGCCGGATCCACTGTCTGCACTTCCGGCGCTTACGCGCAAGCACAACCCGTGGGTGGATTTCTCCAATGTGCCCAGCGCCAGCAACCAGCCCTTTACGAGCTTTCCTAATAACTTCACTACCTTGCCTACGATCTCCTTCGTCATTCCGAATCTCAATGACGACATGCATGATGGCACCATCTCGCAGGCTGACACCTGGCTTCAGAATAATCTTGGCGCCTATATCCAATTTGTCAAAACGAACAATAGCCTTCTGATTGTGACATGGGACGAAGACGATGGCACAAGCAGCAACCATATTCCTACGATTTTCTTCGGAATGCCGGTCAAGCAAGGTCAGTTTGGCGAGACCATTGACCTCTAAGCGATTCGCATCCACGGCAGCCTGGGCCGCTGACTCGTTTTGGATAATCGTTCAGCGTACCGATAACGATGTTCTTTCGCCGGATTGAGCCGTCCATTTGAACCTCTCTCCATCGTGTTCCCATGCCTTAACGTTCTTGCGATCAACTGGATCGGGTTCAATTGCGCAGGAACTGCGCGAACACGGAGTGATCTAGCAACTTGTGGCGAGAGGTGGCTAATGCTTCGTCAAAATTTTGATTTTGTGCGAAATTAAAACAAGTCCGTTCGCACGCATCGATCAGAACAACCGGCTGCGTATTAACGCTTAGTTCTTTCGGCGGCAGATCAGACAATGCGCTGGTGGCTGTATCCGCTGTTTGCCAAAGCCGTGGTCATGGCGTCAGAGTGGCTGCAGCCTCTGGTTTCCATGGTGAGGTCGATTATCGTCTCTCCCACGCTGGCCCCGTGGAATGCGCGATGATAACTAGTTTCCACGATGTTGCCTTGATGCGAAGCAATCACTTCCGTAAGGCGGTGCAGTGCTCCAGGGTGGTCGGGAAGGGAGACTCGCAAGCGCAGCAGTCTGCCGTCTTTGACCAAGCCGCGCTCGATGATGCGTGCGAGCAAGGTCACATCCATGTTGCCGCCCGAGACAATCACGACGGTCACTTTACCATCGCACTTGACCTTGTGGTGAAGCAGTGCGGCAAGGGCGGTTGCGCCCGCTCCTTCCGCCAGCGTTTTTTGGCGTTCCAGCAGGAACAAGACAGCGTTAGCAATTTCCTCTTCGTCAACCACCAGCAGATCGTCGACATATCTCTGTATCAAAGGCAGGGTCTTTTCACCGGCACGACGGACCGCAATTCCATCGGCAATCGTCGTAGTAGGCTGAAGCGTGACGGGCGGGGCTTTTTGAACCGCATGGACCATGGATGGAAACGCGGAACTCTGCACTCCAAGAACCTGAATCGCTGGGTTAAGCTCTTTGAGTGCGACTGCCATGCCGGATATCAGCCCGCCTCCACCAACCGGCACGACGACCACTTGAAGAGACGAGACTTGTTCCAGTAATTCCAGCGCCAGCGTGCCTTGGCCGGCAATTACACCGTGATCGTCAAAGGGATGAATAAAAGTACATCCATGTGCGCGTGAATATTGAGAGGCTGCCAGAAACGATTCATCAAAATTCATTCCGTGCAGAATTACCTCTGCTCCGTATTGGCGGCTGGCGGCTACCTTGACTAATGGCGTCGTAAGTGGCATCCAGATCCGCGCATTGAGGCCGAGCCTGGTCGCGTGGTAAGCCAGCGACTGAGCGTGGTTCCCGGCTGAAGCGGTTACAAGTCCGCGCGTGCATTCTTCCGGACTCAGTGTGAGTAGTTTGTTGAGAGCTCCACGCTCTTTATAGGAGCCGGTCTTTTGCAGATTTTCGAGCTTGAGGTAGACGGGGCCACCCAGCAGTTCAGAAAGGCCATGCGATTGCGGGCATGGAGTGAGGTACACGGACTCGCCGATACGACGCCGCGCAGCTTGGATATGATCCAGGGTAACGCGTTCCATCGCGATGTTGCTTGCCGAAAGCATCACTAGCGATCTCCCTTACTCGGCCGGGACACCGCTCGCATTGATCAATACCGCAGCAGCGGGTTTGACCAGGTCCCGGGGAACGTACAGCCGAACGCGGACGGTGGACGTGCCATCGGAAGGGCAGTTCCGATCAACAACGTCAACCTCTGAGTCGGTCAACGAATGAGATCCCAGCAAAGTCGATAGCCGAACGAACCGATTCATTTCGGATCGAGCAGCCACCGGATCGGTATAATCAAGGCGCGGTAGCATGCTCATGGCCTTCCTGAGCTCAGGTTCCATTGAAACTCCCACAAAGTTCATCGTCAGGTTTCTGCAAGCGAACGAACGCGTATGCGCCGCGAAGACTGGAGATCGCTGGGAGATTTTCTTGCGTGATATCCAGCTGCGAGCCGCGGAGCTTCTCAATGAAAGCCAGGAATGAGATGAGGAGCAGCGAATCGAGGATTCCGCTCTCAATCAGATTAGCATCGGCGTCGAGTGAGGCAGATTCCACTCCGGCCACTTCATAGAAAAAGCTCCGGGCCCGATTGATGAATACTTCCTCGGTCA
>JBAVUZ010000399.1:0-3673 GCA_049697035.1 Candidatus Angelobacter sp.
GGCCTGCGCGATGCGGGACAGATCTCAAACATCGCGATTGATCCACGCGATCCGGACACGGTCTTTGTGGGCGTGCTGGGCCATGCCTGGGGACCGAACGCTGAGCGCGGCGTCTTCCGCACCACGGACGGCGGCAAGACCTGGCAGAAGGTCCTGTTCATCGACGAAGACACAGGCGCAAGCTCGCTGATCATGGACCCCGGCAACCCGATGGTGCTGTTCGCGGGAATGTGGCGCGTACGGCGATATCCGTGGGCGCTGGATTCCGGCGGAACCAGCGGCGGCATTTTCAGGTCGAGCGATGGTGGCAATACGTGGAAGAAACTGACGGAGGGCCTGCCGACTGAAGCCACGGGACGCATAGGACTGGGCGCGGCACCGAGCAATCCCCGGCACATTTATGCGCTGGTGGAAAACAAGAAGGGTACGCTCTATGACACCACCGACCTGGGCGACCACTGGAAGATGGTGAGCAACAACCACAACCTGGCGGCGCGCGGGTTTTATTTCAGTGAATTGCAGGTTGCGCCCAATGACGAGAACAAAGTCTATTTCCTTTCGTTCAACGTAATGCTTTCTGAAGATGGCGGCAAGACCGCGCGCAACACTACACCTCGCGTCCACGTGGACCATCACGCCATGTGGATCGATCCGGAGAACCCGAACCGGATCATCAACGGCAATGACGGCGGCGTTTACGTGAGCGGCGACGCCGGAAAGACGTGGCGCTACCTGGACAACCTGCCGATCGAGCAGTTTTATTCTGTGGCTGACGACGACGAAACCCCTTACAACCTGTGCGGCGGCTTGCAGGACAACAACGGCTGGTGCGGCCCCTCGAACAGCCTGAGCCGCGGCGGTATCAGCGGGTTTGAATGGTACACGGTGACCGGCGGCGACGGTGAATACGTAGTCCCGGCCCGCGGCAAGGGGACGCACCTGGTTTACACGGATTCGCAGAATGGATCGATCCAGCGCGTGAGCAATGATACGGGCATGTCTAATTTCATCCGGCCGTATCTGCAAGGCGTGCAGTCGATGAAGCCGTCTGAGCTGAAATACCGCTTCAACTGGACATCGCCGATTGCGGTTTCCATGACCGATCCGAACGAAGTCTATCTCGGCGGCAACGTGTTGTTCCGCTCCACCGATGGCGGCCGGAACTGGACGCCCATCAGTCCTGACCTCACGCGCAACGACAAGACGAAGCAGCAAAGCAGCGGCGGCCCGATCTTTCTGGACTTGAGCGGCGCGGAAACCGTGGGCGCGATCCTCTCCATGTCAATTTCTCCGGTGGACCCGAAGACAATCTGGGTGGGCACTGATGATGGCGTCGTACAGGTCACGCGCGATGGAGGAAAGAACTGGACCAACGCCACCGCCAATATCGCTAACCTGCCGCAGTGGGGACGCCTGCAACAGGTTGAGGCTTCACCCAGCGACGTGAACTCGGCATACATTGCCGTGGACTTTCACGAGGTGGAGAACAACAAGCCGTACGTCTTCAAGACCCACGACGGCGGCAAGACCTGGACTTCAATTTCTGCCGGGCTGCCGCAGGAAGATCCGGCGCGCGTGATTCGCGAAGACCCGAACAAGAAGGGCTTCCTGGTGCTGGGCACGGACACGAGCCTGTTCTATTCGAGCGACGACGGGGCGCACTGGACGCAGATCAAGAGCGATTTCCCCACCGTCCCGGTTTATGACATCAAGTTCATCAAGAAGTCACACGACCTGGTGGTGGCGACGCATGGCCGCGGGTTGTTCGTCCTGGATGACATCACGCCGCTGGAAGAGAGCGGCGCGGAACTGGTGCGCGGCGACTTCCATCTTTTCCCGATCTCTCCTGCCATCAACTGGCACAACTGGAACAAGCACGGTTTTGCCAGCGGCGGATACGTGGCCCCAAATCCGATGAGCGGCGCCGTGATCACCTACTGGCTGCCCAATGAGATAAAGGAAAATGCCGGTGGGCCGCCGCGGCGCAGAACGAACGGTGAGACCGCGGTGAAAATCACCGTGACCGACAGCAGCGGCCATGTGGTCCGCACCATGTATGGGCCCACCAAATATGGGATCAATCGAGTGGCGTGGAACATGCGCTATGACGGGCCGAAGAAGCTGAACTTCCTGCCACCGCCGGAAGGGCTGGGCGACCAGGACTTCTTTTTTGATCCCAGCATTGGGCCGAACGCGCTGCCTGGAACATACAAAGTGGCGGTAACGGTGCACGGCAAAACCGAGACGCAGACGGCCGAAATCCAGACTGATCCGCGTTTCAAATTTGATACCGAGGGAATGCGGGCACAATTGAACCTGGGACTTGAGTTGCGTGACGAGGTGTCCGCCTTGCACGAAGCGCTGAACCGGCTGAATGGCCTGCACAAACAGATCACCAGCCTGGAGGAACTTCTGAGTTCAGAAGAAGGCGGCCAGGACGGCGGGGCGACGAACGCGGCATACAAGCCTGTGCTGGATGAGGCAAAGGCGCTGGACAAGAAGATCACGTCAATCCAGGAACCGCTTTACAACAATGAAATACAGCCCGGCAGCCAGGACGACGTACACTATCTGCAGCGCTTCCAGAACCGTCTGCAGGGCGTGATGCGCGCCGTGATGGGCGGCCCCGGAGAAGCGCCGAGCGCTCTGCTGGTTACAGAAGCAGCCGAGGTCAGGAAGGAACTGGAAACACAACTGGCCCAGGTGAACACGTTCCTGAATACGGAGGTCGCGGCCTTTAACAAGAAGGCGGAAGAGCATGGTTCGAGCACGCTGTTCGCCGGCGGGCCGATCCAGATCAAGTCCGGGGCGGGCGCGGCATCCGGCGCAAGCACCGGAAATGACAATGAAGACGACGATCAGGACTGAGCCTGAGGGATCGAGACGAGGCGCGGCTGAATTGGCCGCGCCTTTTTTGCGCAGCGAACTCCATGTCTGCCGGATGGGTGAGCTTTTGTACAATGGAAGACCTTAATGCGACCGATCGAATGACGTTTGGCTAACCAAGGCATGATTGGTGCGTCTAACAGAGTTTCATCACCTAAAAACCCAGCGCGTCAAAAAGCCCGACCCCACAGAACCTTGAAGGAGCACTCACGTGAGCGTAATGCGCAACATTCTGGCAAGTCTTGTTTGTTTGATGGCACTCAATGCCTTTGGCCAGACCGCCGAAGAACTGGTGGCAAAGAACCTGCAGGCCAAGGGCGGCGTGGACAAGATCAAAGCGATCAAGTCATACCGCATGAGCGGGAATTTTGACGCCGGAGGCTTCAAGGCGACGGTCTCACAGTACAGCAAGCGGCCGGACATGGTGCGGGAGATGTTTTCCGTGCAGGGGATGACGCAGGTGCAGGCGTATGACGGCTCCAGCGGGTGGCAGATCTCGCCATTCGGCGGCCGCAAGGACCCGGAGATGCTGGGTGAAGATGACGTTCGTGGCCTTGCGGAGGATGCAGACTTTGATGGCCCCCTGGTGGATGCCGCGGCCAAAGGCAACAAAATCGAATATCTGGGCCACGACCAGGTGGATGGCGATGATGCTTACAAATTGAAAGTCACGCTGAAAAACGGCGACATCTTTTACTACTATCTTGACCCGGACACGTACATTGAAATTCAGGTTGAAAAACAGCAGTTCATCCGCGGCTCAGTGCGTGAAAGCATAACCATGCTG
>JBAVUZ010000400.1:0-2083 GCA_049697035.1 Candidatus Angelobacter sp.
GGGTCTTCCTCCATTGCGACTGATCTGCAGTATTGGAAAGACCAACTCGCAGACATTCCGGAAGAGCTTGAGCTTCCGACGGACAGGCCCCGCAGTGGACGGAGGTCAAATGCGGCACAAGATTGTCGTTACCATCTCCAGGGCGAAGCACTGACGATTTTCCGGAAATTTTGCGCTGATCATTCCACTTCGCCCTACATTGTGCTGGTCTCTGCCTTTGCCATTTTGCTTCGGATTTATGCCGGCAATAACGATATCGTCATTGGCTCTCCTCTGAGTGGCCGGGGAGAATCAGACTTCGAAGATCTGATCGGGTTCTTTGACAATTTAATGGTGATGCGTTTCCAAATCGACCCAGCTTGGACGGTGGAGACAATGCTGGGCTCAGTTCAGTCTTATACGAAACAGGCGCATCAGCACAGTGGCCTCCCGTTTCAGCGTCTGGTGGAAGAGTTGGCGCCAAGTCGCAGGTTGAACATGCTTCCCCTGTTTCAAGTGGAGTTTTGGGTCGAAGACAAGCCGCCTCTCCCTCCCGCATTTAAGACTTTGACAGTAGAGCAAATGTCCAATGAGCGTCGCCGGGTGGGTTTTGATATTGAAGTGGACGTTTTGCTGCACCATGGATCTCTGGAATTGAGATGGATCTACAGCACAGATCTGTTCGATCGCTGGAGAGTTGAGCAGATGGCCCGTCACTACGTTCGCTTGTTGCAAAGCGCAATTGAAGATCCGTCGCTGTCTCTGAGAAATCTCACTCTTTTCGACGATGCAGAAAGACATGCGCTGATTGAATTAGGACGTGGAGCACAACGATTCTTTTCGGACAAGACAGTGGTTGGGATGTTCGAAGAGCAAGCAGCGCGAACTCCCGACGCTCCTGCCGTCGTTTCTGGGGCGCGAACGCTAACTTATCGGGAACTCGATGCTCGTGCCGACAAGCTGGCAGCCTATCTTGCTATGCATGGAGTGAGGCCCGAGGTCGTTGTTGGCGTATCGATGGATCGCTCACCTGAATTGGTGATCTCTCTACTGGCAATCATGAAGGCGGGCGGGGCATACCTGCCGCTAGATACGAGTTATCCCTCGCTGCGCCTCGCGTTCATGGTTGCTGATGCGGGCGTAACGATTCTGGTGACCCAGCAGCACCTGCTGCAGCAATGGGAGGACTACGAGGGCCGATGCATCGTGTGGGAGCAAATCCAGGACGGGTTGGAGGAAGCGTCTGTGACGCAGGCTGCCAACCGGGCGCTGCCCGACAATCTTGCCTATGTCATCTACACCTCCGGTTCCACTGGGCGGCCCAAAGGCGCCGCGATCACACACCGCGCGCTCTGCAATCACATGCAGTGGATGGCGAGAGCATTTCCGCTCGATGCGTCGGACGCGCTGCTTCAAAAAACACCGTTGAGTTTCGATGCCAGCGTCTGGGAGCTATTCGCCCCCTTATTGGCTGGAGCAAGGCTGGTTCTGGCAAGCCCCGATGGTCACCGCGATCCTGCCTATTTGTGGGACGCGGTCGTGGATTTTGGCATTACCACTCTGCAACTCGTCCCGGCGTTGCTGCTGGCATTTGTCGAGCAGACGAGTAGGCGTGAGCCTTTGCATCTGCGTCGCCTGTTCAGCGGTGGGGAAGCGCTCACCACTGAACTTTCGGCCAAGGTGCAGCGAAAATTCGCTGGCGTGAGCCTGCACAATCTGTACGGTCCGACCGAGACTTGTATCCAGTCGGTGGTCTACTCTTGTAGTCAAGCCGACCCGGGCACTCACGTTCCCATCGGCCAGCCGATCTCAAACACTCAAGTGTATGTGCTGGACACAGGGCTGGAACTGGCGCCAATCGGCGTAGTAGGTGAGTTATATATCGCGGGGTCCGGCGTCGGGCGAGGCTACATTGGTAAACCAGCCTTAGTATCGGAGCGTTATGTTGCGAATCCATTTGGGAACGAGGGTTCGCGAATGTATCGGACGGGCGATCTCACCCGCTGGCGTCCCGATGGAAATCTTGAGTTCATGGGACGCACGGATCAACAAGTTAAAGTACGCGGCTATAGGATTGAACTGGAAGAAATTGAAACCGCAATCC
>JBAVUZ010000401.1:0-2548 GCA_049697035.1 Candidatus Angelobacter sp.
CTTCGGCATCCTGCAACTGCCATGGCAGATGGTGGATATATCCGCGGAGAACGTGGCCCTTATCGACGGTATAAAGGCAATAGCGCTCCGTGAGAAAAGCTTCGAGTGAACTCTTGTCGCGGATGCGCGGCGGCGAAGTTGGCCTGTAGCGGGCATGAAAGTCCGCCGGCCGGGGTTGTTGCAGGCGGCTGCTGGTGTATTCAAATGACTCGCCCGAAGAACGAACCAGCATGGCAGCATGAAAGTAAGGCAGCTTGTACGTGGCGCGCGCGCCCACTACCGCAGGAAGGCTGGCTGCATCGAGGCTGAAGAAATAGACTCCGGGCACGCCTTTATAGCGGACATAGGTCCGCACGTTCAGCTCGCAGAATTTTGAAAGAAATGGCAGCGGTGGCGCCAATCGCGCGCGGATGCCGCTCATCCAGAAGGGCGCAACCGCAACCCACGCGCTGCCATCGCGGAGATCAAGTTCCAGTTCTTGTGGGACTAACGGCCGGATTATCTCTGGCGCTAGCGGCCAATGGGCAAAAAGCAGGTCATGCCATTTCTGCTTCATGAACCAGGGCCCGCTGGGCATGGCGATGGGACGGTGTGCGGTATCAAGCAGAAGATGATGCATTTGGCTGAACAATTGTAAATAATTCCTTCCAGGCATCAATGACTCGGGCGTGTCATGTTGCAAACAGATCTTTTTCTGGTCCACGCTATCTGCGTGGTCAGCGGCCTTGTTTCTTCTGTGATGTTCCTCCGTGTCTCTGTGCCTCCGTGGTGGATGTTAGGTTTCATCCAATAAAATCGAATCGTGGCCACCATCTTTACCATTGGACATTCCACGCGCGACCTGGCTGATTTCTCTTCTGTACTCCAGGCGCATGACGTTCGCGTACTGGAAGATATTCGCGCCTTTCCCATGTCGCGACGCCATCCGCATTTCAATCGCGAGCATCTGGAGCTATGGCTGCCGGAAATCGGCTGCGAGTACGTCTGGGAAAAAGATCTGGGCGGACGGCGCGGCAAGCAGATGCCGCCCGATGAGTCGCCGAACATCGCATTGCGAAACCCCTCGTTCCGCAACTACGCCGATTACATGTTGTCAGAAAAATTTGCGCAGGCTATTCAGCGTCTGGTTGAGCGCGCGCAGAAAGCCAACACCGCTATTATGTGCGCGGAGCAACTTTATTTTCGCTGCCATCGCATGTTGGTTTCAGATTATCTCGTGGCCCATGGACACACGGTCTTGCACATCATGGACCTAAAGCCTCCCAAAGCACACGCTCTGACCAAAGAAGCCCGCATGATCGAGGGACAGTTGGTCTACCGCGGCGATTACTTGCTGTGATCACGAGATCGGGTCATTGGGTCATCGGAAAATAAAATCCACCACGGAGGCACGGAGACACGGAGAAAATCAAGACAGCACGGTTTGGTCCTCCGCTTCCTCCTTTCCTCCGTGTTTCAAGGTGTTTGTTTCGTTTCTCTAGATCACCCGATGGCGCGATGACTCGATTTCCTTTGCGTCCTTCGCGTCCTTTGCGGTAAAAGGGGTTTGCTAAATGCTAAACAAAACCGCAGCCCGTCTGTTCAACAAGCTGGAACAGGCACGAACGCAGATCGGCACAATCAAAGAGCAGGAAATTGTCCGCCTGCTCAACGCCGTTGGCCGCGTCACGTTCGGCAAAGACTCGCAATCTCTGATTCGTTTTCATGACCTGCTGTTGTTCTTCCGCGCCTTTCCGCCCGGGCCGAGCGTTCTGCGACTGACGGAGAGGATGCTGAAAACTTTTGAACCCAGGGTCAAAGCCGTGCTGGCGACAGGTGGTGATGTCGATGATTTTGCGCCAGAAGAGGTCGTGGGGATTGCGGGAACCGTTGTCGAGGCAACGTTTAGCTATCCCATGGTCTGCTGGCTGGTGCAGCGCCACGCTAGATCCATCTCCATCCAATGGGACGATTATGAGCGCGAGACGCAGCGCGCGGTGATCTGGCCACGCTTCTTTCCGCTGATGGAAGAAGATTCGCTGACGGAAGCCAATGTGCCGTATCTCGACTGGCTCAAGGCGGCGCGCGGTCGGCACGATGAGCTGCCGTGGCTGGTGCGGCAATTCCAGCGTCTGCCCGGCTTTCCCAAAGAAACGGCGGAAAAAGAGAAGGGCGCGCTATATGACTCGCTGGAAATCATGGTGCGCTGGGACATGAGCGGTTCGCGTGCATCGCGCACGTTGTCGCGCAAGCCGGTGAAGGATTTTTATTTCCATCGTGAGCCTCTGATACAGCGTCGGCAGGTGTCATTGGCGGAAGAGCTCGCCAAGCCGCGATTGCCGCTCAATGTACTTTCCTCGCACGAAGCGGAGAAGACGCTTGACCTCGTCAAGGAAGCTACCGGTGTTCGCTATCGTGAACTCTACGGAACCGCCAACGCCGATCCAGCATGGGTGGTGCAGGCCAATCCCGGGCGCGGCGTGGAAATTTATTTCTGGGGACTGCCTCCAGAAAAGCGCCTGCCGCTGCGCTCCTATCTTGCCGGATTCACCGTGAAGAACGGCGTGCC
>JBAVUZ010000402.1:0-2736 GCA_049697035.1 Candidatus Angelobacter sp.
TTCATGATTAATATTTTTAATTGCGTTTTAATGGACAAAACAAGAAACATCTGTAGCATCGGAAAGGGTGGGACGCGGCTGCATAAGGCCCATCTTCCTGAATTTTGCCTAAGCGTTCACACTGAACCAGGGAAGGTTGACCTGAATGCCACCGTTGTCGCTAGACCCGTTTGTTTTGCGGTTTGATACGACCAACCCCGGCGTGATTGAGTCTCATTGTTCCGTTTGCAATCGCCTGATTGCCGCCAGCAGGGAAATGAGAGTCTTGGAAATTGTGCAGCGAATCCATCTGGATAAATGGCATGGGCGGGAAACCCTGATCACCAACAAATTAATGTAGCCGGCGGCGCGGCCATGGCTGCCTCTGCGCGGATTATCAGGAACCAATACCCTTTAACAGCTGGGAGAGGCTCACGCCCAGGGACTTGGCCAGCTTTATGAGGGTGCTTATGCGGATGTCTTTTTCGCCGCGTTCAATGGCCCCGGCAAAAGAGCGTCCCAGGCCGGCTTCATGGGCAAAGCCCTCCTGTGACCAGCCCCGTTGCTCCCTGAGCCGGCGGACCCGTTGCCCGAGTTGTAGCTGGGCCTCTGACTCTGGCTTTTTGGCGGCCCCTTTTTTGGCTTGCATTCCACCCTAACATCGGTGTAAATTCCTCCTCTGTCCACCCTTGATCGTTGCACTTCCTTACGTAGCACCATCAATCGTAGGCAGTCAGGTAGAAGGAGAATTCGCTCGTAGCCGCCCACCGTCCGCCACCCGCTAAAGGCTGATGGTGGGCCCCTTTTTTGTGCAGGGATAATAGCAGAATTGTTAGAGTTTTCTAATTGAGATTTGAATCGGCCAAACCCGGTCTGGAGTCCTTGCGACTGCAATGGCGCTTATCCTCGGTTCCCTGCCGAAGGTCCATCAGCTTTTATTTAGCGTGATACGTATCACATCCCCATCATTGCCTATGGAATTAAGATCGTTGATGTTCGGGGCTGGTTCAGCTCGATCAACGATTGCTTTCCGCCACACGGCCCCGGTGACGGTCTTCTTCCCACTGGAGAGCCGCTCATGACGCGCCGCAGTCCGCCTCCACCGAAGTCCATCCAAAAAAAGGGCGAGCAACCCGTCAGGCAGCCAGGCAGCGGAAAGGTGTGGGTGAATCCAAGATCAAATTTCAAGGTTACCTGCGCGCGCGCCTGGAAAGAAGCCGAAGCTCCATCGCCGAAATTTATTGACATGAGCAGCCTGGACATGCGGACGAAGAATCCGCCAGAGCGCGAGAAGGCGAAGGCCGCTGCCGCTAGTGAGTCACGAGGCTCAACCAAATCCCCCGGGCGTTAAGTCTGGGGAGAATCAGAAACGTCAAAAGGGAACGTGAAGAGGAATGAGACGTAAAGGGCGGGCTGTTCTCTATTGGACATCCACGGACAGCCGGATTATGAGAAGCTCAGTACATGCCTCAACTCATTGTTACCGAAAAAATCGATGGGAACCCAGTCGCGTGGCGATGCTCCAATTGCAGCCAGGGCTTTTCCGCTCGAGGCAAACTCACCACGCAGCAGAGAAACGATAAAGTGAACGCCGAGTTCAAAGCGCACATGGAAGAAAACCATAAGGGCGAAAGCCCTCGTCCCATGGCGTTTGCCGCTGCCGTTCCGCTACCAAAAGATTAAGCTTATTTGACGGATGCCGCCGCGCTGTTGACGTTCTTGAACGGGTTGGCGGCAGTAATGCGATAGCCGTTGTACTCAATGCTTAAGTCGGCGTGTCCGCCAAGACGGACTGAAGTAAAGCTGTGGTTGTGCGCAGGCAGCCAAAAATCATTCACATTGATATAGCGAGTTTCAATCTCTGTGCCCTTGATCCAGAAAGAAGGGTTTTTGGCCGGCCCGCCTTCCATGCGCACAATGGCGAACTGTTCATCGTCCACCCAGATCTTGCCTTGAAAAAGATATTTGTTTTTGGTGCGCGGCTTCACGGAAAGCACGTATGCTCCGCCGCGCGGACCGGGTTCATAAGCCAGCAGGGCGAACTCGTAATTTTCCTGGTTCACGGCAATGCGCTTGAGGTTGTCCCCTTCAATCGCGTCTTTCTCGCCTTCCAGCAGTTTCTTGAAGACGCGGTCAATCAATATCTTTGAGCCGCTCTGGGAAACGATTTCAAATTCCTTGGTCCCGGGCGCGCGGTATTTCATGTTGACGACCATCTCTGCGGCGCGGCCTCCGGGAAATCCCTTGTACTCCAGGCGGTAAATCCTGGTGGATTCATATGCCTGGAGCGCCTGGGCGCGTTCCAGATTCATCCGCACCAGGTTCTCGACTACCTGCTCAGATTTCAATTGGCCCGCATTCCGCCGATCTTCTGCTCGTGGCGGCGGGCGATCAGGCGCGGTGGTTTGTCCGCGCGCAATTTTCCAAAGAAACAGGCAGAGCAGAACCGCGAGAATGATGAGCCACGGCGAGAGACGCGCGCCGCGTCTTGAAAGGGCAATAGGAATGGGAGCCATTGTGGAGTCGTTGGCGGTCCAACCGAAGACCGCACCTGGAATCATGGCATTTTGTTCGCAAAATTACTGTGTCCAATTGAACAAAATGGGGTGTTGGCCGGAGCAGGCCCGCTCACGCTCTTCAAGATGCCGGAATGGTTACGGGTTACAGAACGGAGTATGACGGAGGAGAAAATCCAAATTGAGCAAACCAGCACGGCATCCGCGAAATTGATACCTATGTGTGCAATCGGGGTCAGAT
>JBAVUZ010000403.1:0-2090 GCA_049697035.1 Candidatus Angelobacter sp.
GGCTCGCCCTTTCTTAGGGGAACTGGGCAAATCTTACTAACCTTTATTTATAAGGTGCAAGTTACGGCGGGCACACGACTTAGCCACCAATGTGGACCATGCTGCGCGAAGGCTTGATAAATCCAGCTTCTCCAATGTGATGGCGGGCTTCTTTCTGGTCGACCACTGACCGAACGTAATCAGTTAATTCACTGTCACTGGCGCCGCGATACATTCGCCCAGCCATGTCATGATCGAGCAGAGAAAACAGGCAGGTGCGGATCTTGCCGTCTGAGGTCAGCCGCACGCGAGAGCAGTGCCCGCAGAAAGGATGCGACACGGGCGCGATGATGCCGATTTCGCCTTTGCCATCGTCAAACGTGTAGCGACGAGCGGTCTCACTGAGTTCATTGGGGAGCTGGCGCACAGGACGAAACTCATTGAGTTTTTCCAGGATTTCATCCATGGGGACGACCACATTTGGCGACCAGACGCGATCTTCTTCCAGTGGCATGAATTCGATGAAGCGCACAATTACGCCTTCTTCGCGGGAGAACCGGGCGAACTCGACGATCTGATCTTCATTGAATCCGCGCAAAAGAACGCAGTTAACCTTGACCGGCTCCAGTCCCGCGCGCTTGGCAGCGCGGATACCGGCAAGAACGCTGTCATAACCATTGGGTACGCGTGTGATGCGGGCGAATTTTTCAGCATCGACGGCGTCCATGCTGATGGTGGCGCGACGCAGGCCGGCATCTTTGAGCGGCTGAGCGAGTTCGGCCAGCAGATGACCGTTGGTCGTGATTGCCAGATCAGGCTTCTCACCATTGAGCGTGCGCAACTGAGCCAAATCGCGAACAAAATCCACCAATCCGTTGCGCAGCAGAGGCTCGCCGCCGGTGAGCCTGACTTTTTCAATCCCGGACTCAACGAAGATTCGCACCAGGCGCAGGTAGTCGGCAAAAGGAAGCTCGGAATACTGCGCGCCTTCATTCCCGGTGCGGCAATAGACGCACTTGTAATTGCAGCGGTCCGTGATGCTGACGCGGAGGTCAGTGATAAAGCGCCCGTGTTTGTCCTGAAGCCGCATACACTTCGCTGTTCCGACGACTGCGATGGTTGCTGATGAATCGTTTTGCAGGGAGACGAAAAGGTGGGAAACACGCCGAAGCGTGTTTCGGTTCCTTTCCAGAGCTCCCGGATTGCGCCGTTTTTTGCGCAGTCTGGGAACTCAATACGGGAGGCCCGTGCGTTTCCGCGCCGAACCCTCGTCCTTGCATCAGCAAGGAGCCGCCACAGTGGCCAGGTATTCCTCAGGCCGGGAGTGGTCGGAACCTATGCAACCATTATAAGAGACGTAGAGGGGCCGACGCACGTTAAATCTGCGAAACCACAGTGATGACGGATCCCTTGATACATCGTCCATCTCCGGCACGCCTGCGGGAAATTAAGACCGGGGGTACGTTGGGACTGCGCGCCTTAAGGAGACAGCCTCTCCAGCTTTTCCGCTGGCATCTTTGAACCCCGCGGTGATGGCCGGTAATTCTTTAGTTGGAACAATGCTTTTCATACACTCCAAACTTACCTTCAACCGGAATCGCTGACATGACGGGCTTTTCATCCCTGACTTTTCTCCCGAGTTTTGTAGACTTCTCCAATATTCTGCATACAGAACATCCCGGTCAGACCCATCAGATTCGCGTAAGTGCTTGACTCGTCCATATTTCCGTAAGTGGTACTTCGCTTGCACTAAAACGTGTATTAAGTTTGCGCAATGCCTGTAAGATGGTGGGTCAATTTTGTAAATCCAGCGTTTAGTGTGAAGGAGGATTTGTGACCACAAGCAGGACGACACAGCTCTTTAAGCAACTTTTCTTGTTTTCAGCTTTGCTGATTGCTTCGTCATACATCATGCAAGGGCAGGATGCCACCGGACGAGTGGTAGGAACAATAACCGACCGTTCAGGTGCGGTTATTCCAAACGCGCACGTGGTAGTCACAAATGCTGACACGCATGTTGCCCGTGAGACAGTGACAAATTCCTCTGGCTTTTATCAGGTGTTATCGTTGCCCATTGGAAATTACATGGTTTCAGCTGACCATAAAGGATT
>JBAVUZ010000404.1:0-6788 GCA_049697035.1 Candidatus Angelobacter sp.
CCGCCCGAGCGGAAGATTATCCTTATTGCTCGGCCTATTTGCGTAAAAAGAAAAAAGCCAGCGGCTGAAGCCGGATCCTTCTTACCCCCTTACAGCACGGCTGAAGCCCGTGCCCTGATACGAACCTATGCTTCTTGGCGACCAACACTTATGTATCCCGCGGAAGGGTTTTGTGACCGCCGTGGTAGGTAGTCCCAAATTTCATTAAGATCGCGCGCTGCCAGCGGAGTAAAGACAAAGGACTTCATCGCCCCGAGGTCTTTCGCTGCTTGCTTTTGTGCCGGATATCGGCAAAGGTACTGGCTCCATCCACGAATTTGCCGCGGTCCGCTTCACGGGCGCCAAGCGCGATCTCCCAGCGCAGTTCTGCGAGCCGGAGCCCTTTCAGTTCCTCGCGCTCCTTGAGCAGACGCAAAGCTTCCCGCAAGATCTCGCTCTGCGATTGATACAGTCCGGTCTTGAGCAGATCGGCCACAAAACCGTCGAAGATAGGGCCCAGGTTGACATTCATGAGCGCAGTATAATCGCGGCTAACAACAGTTGTCAATTATTGACAATGACGCGGAATCGCCGCGATCAGCCGCCATTGCGTGATCGCGCGTGATCGGGAAAAGCAAAACCACTCTACCGCGGATTGATGCGGATGAGCGCGGACACGAGAGAAAACCTGCCACGGAGACACGTGCCTTCGTGGCAGGTTTTGACTTTCGATCACGCGCGATGTCGGCGATTCCGGCGATCACGATTCCCTACCACACCTTGCACACCTTTTCCGGCGGATTCACCATCGGCTGCCCCGCTTTGCAGGAGAATGCGCTGGCAAATTCAGGCATGTTCACCACCACGCCGTTGATGCGGTATTTTGAAGGCGAATGCGGATCGGTCAGCGCGCGCAGCCGCATCTCCTCCGGACGCGTATTCGAGCAATCCCACTGCGCAAAGCCGATAAAGAAACGCTGCTCCGGCGTAAGCCCATCCACCGGCTTCAGGTCTTTATCTTTGGTCGCGTCTTTCCACGCAATGTAGCCAAGAATTTCTCCGCCCAGGTCAGCCACGTCCTCGCCCAGCGTCAGGCGGCTGTTGATGTGCAGGTCGTCCACCACCACGTATTGCGCGTACCGGTCGGCCACGCACTTGGTGCGTTCTTCAAATTTCTGCTTGTCTTCCTTCGTCCACCAATCGCGCAGGTTCCCCTTGGCGTCAAACTTCGCGCCCTGGTCGTCAAAGCCGTGCGTCAGTTCGTGGCCAATGGTTCCCCCGGTATTGCCATAGTTCGGCGCATCATCCATCTTCGCGTCAAACAGCGGAGGCTGCAGCACACCCGCGGGAAAATTAATGTCGTTCATCTGGCCGTTGTAGTAAGCATTCACGGTTGGCGGCGTCATGCCCCACTCGCCGTGGTCCACCGGCTGGCCAATTTTGTTGAAGTTGCGGTGCCGCTCAAACTCCGTCGTGCGCTGCACGTCTCCCAGAAAATCATTGCGCAGGATTTTCACTGAGCTGTAGTCGCGCCACTTTTCCGGATAGCCGATCTTGTTGCGGATGCCATGCAGCTTCGCCATGGCTTGCTCTTTTGTTTCCGGGCTCATCCAGTCCAGTTGCCCGATCCGTTGCGCCATCGCGTCTTCTATCCGCCGCACCATGTCCAGCGTGCTGGCCTTCAGCTCCGGCGAAAATACCTTGCGTACGTAAGCCTGCCCCAGCGCTTCGCCCAGATCGCGGTCCGTGTATTGCACGCAGCGCTTCCAGCGCGGCTGCAACTCCTTGGCGCCACGCAGATATTTCAGGTAAAAGTCAAAATTCTCCTGCACAAACGGAGAAGAAAGATACGCCGCATAGCCGTTGGCCAAATGAAAGCGCAAATAGTTTCTCAAGTTGGCAATCGGCTCACCTTTCAGCTGCGCTTCCAATTCTTTGAAGAACGCCGGCGGGGCCGCGTTGATAATTTCAAACTGCGGTGCCTTGAGCGTTCGATAATAAGCTGCCCAGTCAAAGCTCGGCGCCATCTCCTCCAGGTCAGCCAGCTTGATCTTGTTCTTGCGCTTGTACGGATCGCGGCGCTCTACCCGAGTCAATGATGCCGTCGCAAGAGCGGTCTCAATCCGCATCACCACGTCTGCATTCTCTTTTGCGACAGCCGGCTTATCTCCCAACAGCTCAAATATTTTCTGCACATGTTGTAGATAGCGCTCGCGCGTCTCTTTGGACTTGGCATCGTCCTTGGTGTAGTAATCGCGATCAGGCAGTCCAATCCCGCCCTGGTCCACGCCGGCAATCTGCTGTTCTGAGTTGTCCGGGTCCTGCCGCGCGCTGCTGCCAAAAAACACTGCGCCGCCCAGATCAAGCTGCATCCGCGCCACCACCGGCGCCAGTTCGTGCGACGACTTCAACTGCGCTATCGCCGCCAGTTGCGGCTTTAACGCGCCCAGTCCCAGTTTTTCCACCGCCGGCTCATCCATGCAGGCCGCATAGAAGTCGCCGATCTCCTGCGTCACCGTGTCGCGCTGGCCTTTGGTGGCGGCGGCCTGCTCCAGAATGCCGCGCAGAAAATTCAGGTTGTCCTGATACAGCTTTCCGTAAACGCCCCATGAAGTCTGGTCCGGCGGAATAGGATTTTTCGCCTGCCATCCACCGCAGGAATACTGGTAGAAATCCACGCACGGCTCCACGGTCTTATCCATGGAACTCACGTCCAGGCTGGGCGAATACGGCAGCGCTGGAGCTGGCGGCGCAGACTGAGCGACGGAAAATGAAACCAAGGCAAGCACCACAAACGGGAGACAGGCGATCAGAAGTTTTCTCATAGGTGTATTTGATCCGGGAACTTATGTTTGACCTGATTCAGGGCAAAACGTTACCGGGCGGAAACATGGTAGCACTCAGGGCTGGGCCCGGCGGACTTCTACTTTGGCCCCAATTTCAATCACCATCAGGTCTTCACACATTTCCAGCGGGCCTGAATAGGTGGTTCGTGTCAGCCGGATCACGTTAGGCGTGGTCCCCGGTACGATGTGCGAATACACCGCAAGTTTTGGCTTCACCTTGGTGAAAATTTTCCCGGCCTGTTCCGGAGTGGTGTGATGCGCGATCACGTTCTTCATTTGTTCCGCGTTGAGGAACGGGGCCTGTTCGCGAAACGCTTCCGGATCGATCATTCGTGGACCAGTACATCGGCGCCCTGGGAGAAGCGGATCAGGTTTTCAGAGTAACGGGTATCTCCCGAAAGCACGACCGAGCGTCCTCCGAAATCGATGCGGTAACCCAGCGCCGGCTTGACCACACCATGATCGACTGTAAACGCGGTTACCTTCACACCGTTGCTTTCGTAAACAACACCTTCGCCGATATCCTTGGCCACAACCTCCACCGCAGCGCCGGGAAACTTTTCGTCTACGTCGCGCCGGATGTGTATATCGAACTCATAAGCCTGGGCCAGATGCGTCATCATGTTTTTCGTGCCTGGTGGCCCCCACACGCGCAACGGCAATTTCCGTCCGCGAATCCAGCCGGTCAGCCACACGTCCGGAATTCCCACCGTGTGGTCAGAATGCAGATGAGTGAGAAATAAAGCGGTGACGTCTGAAAATGGGACTTTGATCTGATTCAGCCGCTGGGCCGCGCCGCGGCCACAGTCAAAGAGCAACGTTTCTTTCCCGGCTTCCACCAGAATGCTCGGCCCAAAGCGGTCCATTCGAGGGAGAGGAGAACCGGTCCCCAGGAGTGTCACCTTGATCCCCTGCGCAGATGCGCACGCGGCCATGGCAATCATTGCAGCCATTAGGAAAAGAAATCTCAGCGAAGAATACTTACGCTGCTCGGCTGTAATTGTTGCCAGATGGAAACCCCCGTGGCGAAATGCCAATGAAGTCTATGCAAATTAAGTTGCACTAAGCAAACTGGCGAAACCGCAAGCGACACCAGCCGCATCGTTCATTCGACCGAACTCGCAAGATCGAGTCGTTCCCCGTGACAAATGCGCTCAATGTCTTAAATTAGGTGTCCAACCCCATCTCTTTTAGTCTTTGCGTCCTTCGCGGTTAATTCTTCGTGTCCTTTGGAGTCAAATTTTCAGTCCTGATCGATCTCGTCTCCCAGTGATAACGCAACGCCAGCAATCGCAAGCCAAATCCACACAGCGAACCCACAATGGTCGAAGCCTCGCGCGGCAGCTTGAGCGCGTCACACAATAAAAACATCGCCGCGCCAAACGCTGCGGCAATCGCATACAGCTCGCCACGTTCAAAAATCTTCGGCGTGCGTCCGCTCAGCACGTCGCGGATGCATCCTCCGCCCACGGCTGTCGTCACGCCCAGCAGGAACGCCGCAAGGAGCGTCATTCCGTTATTCAGCGCCCGCGTGCACCCGGCCACTGCAAACAGGCCAAGCGCGGCAGCGTCAATAAAGATGACGGCCCGCTCCGTGTTCTTGCCGATCTTTTGCGCAAACAGCATTCCAATCACAGCGCCAGCCAGCGCGGTGATCAGGTAACGCACATCGGCAAATGCCAGCGGTGGACCTTTTTGCAGGATCAGGTCGCGCGTAATACCGCCGCCCAGAGCAGACACCAGCGCCAGCCCGGTCACCCCAACCAGATCATATTTGTAACGCGTGTCGCGGACCGCGGCCAGCGCTCCGCCAAACGCGCCCACAAACACGCCCAGAAAATCGATCAGGAAAAAAAGTTTGTCGATTGGAAGGTTCACTCGTTTGCTTCCAGTGGATCGCCGTCCATTGTAGCCGCTCGCAGGCGACTGTCATGCGCCCACCTAACTCGGGCGCAAACCTTCTAAGCGAGAAACCTGAGTATGGCGGCAGCAAGTGTTCAGTGCCAAGCAAAGGTTTTGGGCAGCAGCTTCAGTAATCTTTTGGCGCCGAGGCAAATGGCCGATCATCTATTCATGCCACATTTTCCCCAAACAGCAACCAAGACGCGGTCTCCGCGAGTACGAGTCCCCAACAACGAATCCATTCGCTTCAACCTCGGCGGCCATCAGGTTTCCGCGGTGCTGCAAAAGATTTCTCTCACCGGCGGGCTGGCTGAATTCACCAGCAGCATCGGCAGCGCCACCATCGCTGAAGCGAAGGTGAACACGCTTTCCGGCCCGGTCAGCGGACTGGTGGAATTTCTGCCGGCGCAGGTCGGTTCCTGCACTTATCCGTTTCGCTTTATTGCGCTTAGTGACCAGGACTATGAACGCCTGAACTCCACGCTGCAATATATGCAGAAGCAGGGCTTTGGCGACTAGGCAGCGCTCCAAGACCACATAGGTTTCATCGCCGGCGGCTTGCGCCTCTCGTCCCGGATTACCCATCTGCGCGCATTTGTGTTCTTATAGATATGGCTTTGTGCGGGCGATTGGGCTTTGTCTCGTCACCGCAAGCGGCGCACCAAGCGCCATAAGCCGCGAAATGGAGAATCACATATGAAACTGATGCGGCTCGTAACTTTACTTGCAGCTTGCCTGTTTGCCATGGCGGCGGGCGCCCAACAAAATCCTCCGGCCCAGCCAGGCGGAGATCAGAAGCAGGGCGGGCACGGCCATATGGGCATGGGGCACGGCATGGGCAGCACTGACGACATGATGAAGGACCTCACCGCCAAGCTGGACCTCACGGCGGACCAGCAAACTAAAATCAAGTCCATCCTGGACGAGCATCATCAACAGATGAAAGCAACAATGAATGACCAGTCCATGTCAAAAGAAGACAAGCATGCCAAGATGATGAGCATGCACAACTCGGTCCACGCCAAAGTGCGCGAAGTGCTGACTGACGAGCAGAAGCCCAAGTTCGATGCCATGGTAAAAGACATGGAAAATAACATGAACGGAATGCACGGCAAAGGCCCCGGTCCCGACCATAAATAAGAGTTACTAAAAAATTTGCTGAAGGGCGTTCGCCGCTGCGGACCCCTTTTTTCATTTCTCTCCTTATGGGCGGATCTTATGCGCGGATCGAAAAATGACGAAGCAGAGTTGCTGCCCCTTCGAAATTCCTGAGCTGCTGAAGCAGCTTCTCTGCCGGTAAATTTTCTCGCCATCGTGAACTGCACTGCCCTCCTCCAGGCAAAAACCAGCATCTTAAAAGAACTGGCCGCACCACGCTAAGGAGACCATTAACCGTGAAAACCATCAGGACCGCAGTCATTTCCTGCACATTCTTGTTCGCATTGGGGGCATTCGCACAATACCCAGCAGGCGGCCAAGCGACGCAACCCATGCAACCGCAACAACCTGGCATGCAGCCCTCTCAACCTTCAACTCAGCCCTCGCAAACGCAGCCCGGCCAAGACCAGAGCGCGCAACCCGGCCAGCAGCCCGGAGCAGCAACTCAGTCACAAGGCCCATCAGCCGCCGCACGCCCCAGCATTGACGATCAGGTGCAATCCCTGGCGCAGCAGCTGAATCTTTCCGCTGACCAGCAGGCCAAGGTAAAGACCGCTCTGGAAGACCAGCACACCCAGGCCATGAACGTGGTGCAGGACAACGCAATGTCCCGCGACGACAAGATCCAGAAAATCCACACCATCCGCCAGGGCACCATCGACAAGGTCCGCAGCGCGCTGAATGACGATCAGAAGAAAAAATTCGATGTCATGGTGCAACAGCAGGACCAACGCATGCAGCAGCAGCAACACCAGCAGAGCCAACCCAAACAATAAAACAGCGGGCCTCCTCCGCAAAAGGCGTCCCCCTAAAGGGACGCCTTTTGATTTCTCCGATGCCGCTTACCTGATCATCGTCAAAGCTAAAGCAGTTCCAAAGTAGTTATATCCCTGGACTTTAAAT
>JBAVUZ010000405.1:0-2387 GCA_049697035.1 Candidatus Angelobacter sp.
TGAGCGTGTGGACCCAGACGTCGCCCTCGGGGTGATATTGCGGCGGCTGGGCGACGCCCTGCATCTTTTTGATTTCCGGCAGCACCTGCTCCAGCAGATTGGTCTGGTCCAGAAGCTCAAAGGCGCGGCGCGCATGGCCTTCAGTAAGCATTTTCAATATTTCGTCACGCACGCGCTCATGGCTGACCTGATGGATTTGCGGAGCGAGTTCACGGATGGCAGCGAAGGTCTGCGCTTCAATGGAGTAGCCGAAGCGGGCGGCAAAGCGCACGGCACGGAGCATGCGCAGCTTGTCTTCTGCGAAACGGTGATGGGCCTGGCCGATGGTGCGGATGATTCCCTGCTTCAGGTCTTCGCGTCCGCCGACGTAGTCGAGGACTTCGCGGGTATCGGGATCGAGCAACAGGCCGTTGATGGTGAAGTCGCGGCGCTGCACATCCATGCGCGCGTCTTGGGAGAACTGGACTTCGTCAGGATGGCGGCCGTCAGAATAAGCGCCGTCACTACGGAAGGTGGCGACTTCAATGGCGTAGTTGGCGGGCTCGCCGGCCTTGGTGTCTCGAAAGACGGGGACAAGCACCACGCCGAACTGAGCGCCCACGGCAAAAGTCTGCGGGAAGAGGCAGATGACTTCATGCGGCGTGGCGGAAGTGGCAACGTCATAGTCGGCGGGTTCGCGATTGAGAAGCAGGTCACGCACGCAGCCGCCGACGAGATAGGCGGAGTAGCCGTGTTCGCGCAGCGTGTGCGCGATGCGCGTGGCTTCAATCGCTTTTTCAGAAGAGAGGTTCATTTCTTTTTCACCGCAAAGGACGCGAAGGGCGCAAAGAAGAAAATTATATTTTCACGATCATCCATCGATATCTCTATTCAATAGTGTCACCCGTGTTCATGAGTGGTAAGGTATGGGCTTTTTCATTGCGACTCTTGCGTCCTTTGCGATTAAGCGCTCTCTGCGGTGAAGTACAGTTTTTATAATATTAGATATATGTCTGAGAGTTACATTCTGGGGATTGAAAGTTCGTGCGACGAGACTGCGGCCGCGGTTGTCGGCAATGGCGAGCATGTGCTTTCAAACGTAGTGTCGTCGCAGATTGCCACGCACCAGCCTTATGGCGGCGTGGTGCCGGAACTGGCGTCGCGCGAGCATTTGCGGGCGATTGTTCCGGTAGTGCGGCAGGCACTGGCGGAAGCGGGAAAGACGTATGAGTCGATTGACGCAATAGCTGTCACGCAGGGGCCGGGGCTGGCTGGGGCGCTGCTGGTAGGCATCAGCTATGCCAAGGCGCTGGCGTTTGCGCTGGAAAAGCCGCTGATCACCGTAAACCATCTTGAAGGGCATATTCACGCGGTGCTGCTGGAGGAAAAGCAGAAAGGAAATTTCCAGATCGATTTTCCGTTGCTGGCGCTGGTAGTTTCCGGCGGGCATACGCACCTGTTTCTGGCGGAACAACGCGAGCACGGCTGGACATATAAAAACATCGGGCGCACGCGCGATGATGCCGCCGGCGAAGCCTATGACAAAGTGGCGAAGCTGCTGGGACTCGGCTATCCCGGAGGACCGGTAATTGACGCTCTGGCGCTCCATGGCAATCCGAAAGCCGTAAAGTTCGTTCCGTCGCAGATCAAGCATGGGAATCGCGGGACGCCGAAGGCCGAGCAGACGCCGTATGATTTTTCCTTCAGCGGGATCAAGACGGCGGTGCTGCGCTACGTTGAGTTGGAAGGCATGCGCGAGTCGATCACGGCGCGCCAGCAGGCGCTGGCTGGGATCGGCAAGCCCACGGCGGCGGACGTGCTGGCGCTCTGCGACAAGCGAACGCTGGATCTGGTGGCGTCTTTCCAGCGAGCCGTGGTGGAAGATCTGGTGGGAAAGACTTTGCAAGCAGCGCAGGAACGCGACGCGCGCACGTTGTTCGTCACGGGAGGCGTTGCGGCAAATCGAGAATTGAGGGAAACATTTGCATTGCAAGCGGCGGAGGCTGGATTGGCGGTCTATTTTCCGTCACGAAAGCTTTCAACTGACAACGCGGCCATGATCGCGGCAGCGGCGTTCCCCAAGCTCAGGGCAAAAGATTTTGCGGGCGCGGAGTTTTCCGCGGAGGCGTCACTGGCGTTGCGGTAAACGATTCAACTTGTGGCAGGCCGGGGAAAAAGGCTTTCCAGAGCTTGATCCATCTGCTCTTCAACGTTCAGGTCTTTATAGATAAAGGCGTGGACTCGCGTGTCCATGGGAACTTCAGCCAAGGGTTTTGCCGCCAGAACCAGAATGGGAATGCTTGCGGTTTGCTCGTCGGCCTTGAGTGTGTCAATCAGTTGATAGCCGCTAAGCTGGGGCATTTGCAGATCGGTAACGATCAGGTCCGGGCGGATCAACTCCAGGGTTT
>JBAVUZ010000406.1:0-3039 GCA_049697035.1 Candidatus Angelobacter sp.
GTGATGGGATCAGAGGTCGGCAGAATGCGGTCTGAGCCGATGCGCTGATAGATGGAGCTGGAGAGAACGGTATCGGGAGAAAACGAGTGTCCCCACGTAAGGATGGCCGTCTGCTGGCGCAGATGCCGCGAGGGATCGCGGCCTACATTCTGATCTTCCGGCAGGTTGGGCTGCTGGAAGTTTGCGCCGCTGCCCATCAACAGCAACTTGAAATTATTTTTTCCGCTCACCCAGTCCAGCTGCGTGGTGCCACGCAATGCTGAGCCGAAATCATGCAGTTCAATGGCGTTGGGGGGATCAAGAAAGCGCCCGGAGGTGAATCCGTCAGCAAAGGCGTAATAGCCGAACTTGCCTTTCGCACCGCCATACTCGGCATTCAAGTCGTAATTGTCTTGCGTAGCCCCGCGAAAATTCAACGATCCATGGTCCTGCATGTCGCGGCCGGAGCGTGTGGTGATGTCCAGGACGCCGCCAAAACGGTTGCCGTATTCGGCGGTGAAGCCGCCCGTCATTAGGTCAACCGTCTCAAAGATCTGCGGGCTGGCGCCGGGACTGAACTGTGGCTGCGCGTTGTCAAGAAAAGAAACACCGTTAATGAATTCATGCAGGGAGAATTCATTGCCGCGCACGTTGATAAAGTTGTCATGGCTCTGGCTGGCGCCGGGCATCAGGTTGGCGACCAGGTTGCTGGTGTTTTCCACCATCGGGTCCATCAGGCGCTCAAGCTGTTCATGACTGAAAGTCTGTGAGCTGCCCGTCCGGCTCGGATCAATCGTCTGATATTGCGCCGTGACCTCTACGTTCTCAGTGACTTTGCTTTTGGGAGCCAGTTCGATGGTTAATGAGACCGTTTCGCGCGGCGGCAGAACCATCTGATAGTCGCGGGTGAAATAGCCCGATGCTTCAGTTTTGACGACATATTGACCGGCATTCACGGCGGCAAAATGGAACCGGCCGCTGGCGTCAGCTGTGGTCTTCTGTGCCGGCGCGGAAGCCCCTGTGTGCGTGAGAGAGACGTGCGCTGCGGCCACTGGTTCACCGGCGGCGGTCTTCACCACGCCTTCAACGCTCGACTGCGCGACGCAGAAGGTCGTAACGAAGATAAGAAAGGCCGGAAAATACCAGCGAAACGTGCGCAAAATGTTCTCCAAGGGAAGGAAATCAGTGTTCGATTCTACCTTAGTTGCTGGAATCAGTTATAGGATTTGGATACGAACCCGACAGGCACATACCACTGACCAGATTAGGAGCGGGGGGATGAAACGCGCAATCGCGTGATCGCATTCAAAAACAAGTGAGAGATGAGCGCGCACTAGAAAAACTTTTGCGGCGAAAGCAGAGCTATTTTCTGGCGGCCTTTTTTGATCAGGCTGCCGACCCAATGGAACATGCCTGTCTTGGGCTGTTCCTGGCAGGCGGCCGAAGTCGCGGGAAAAAACTCATCGTAGAAAGAAATGTCGGCGGGGGCGGCGGTTATTCCCAGGGCCGAACTTTGCATTGAATGTTCAAACTGCGGGCTGGCGCTGCGATTCAGCGTGGCAGGACTATTCACAGACGGAACAGAAGCATGCACACTGAGAGCAAAACTCGCGAGGACAAGAGAGCAAAGTAGACGGCGCACACGATTATTATAGGCCCCGTTGGGGCGTGGCAGAAGTTGGCAGACAGGAGAAAATTTACCCTAGTCCTTTGGTTCTATAGAAGTTGGGGTTGTCTCAGCTAAGGCCCGAAACCGTCACAAATTTCTTGGCGGCATAGCGGTCTAACAGCCTGCGAGTAGCTTCCACTGTGTATCCGCGATCTGTACCGAAGGCCAGGTGTCCGCCATCGTGCAGTAGGACAATCTCTCCCTGGGCCTTACGCCGGGAATCGACCTGCCTGGTCACTTTTCCTACGATCTCATCCGCCGCTTTAGCGCTCCAGTCATACCCGGTGACTGACCACATAACAGGATTAAGTCCCATGGCGCGGGCTGTTCGCAAGACATTGGGCCGACGGCCGCCAAAAGGTGGACGCAATAGCATGACCTTTTTACCTAGCGCATCTTCCAGTGCCTTGTTGCAGTCAGCAAGTTCCCGGCGCAGCCGCGCCGCTGAAACCAGGATTAGGTTGGGATGGCTGTCAGTATGGTTGCCAATCTCATGTCCCGCGGCCAGTATCGCGCGGGCAATATCGGGGCGCTGCCGCACATATTTGCCGATGAGGAAGAACGTTGCCCTGGCATTGTGCTGAGCCAGCACCTCCAGCAAATGCATGGTGTGCGGATCATTCGGTCCATCGTCAAAGGTGAGCGCCATCTGGTTGGGGTCGCTGCCATGCGTGAGCGTGCGCCCATAGAGCTGCGACGCGGGCGCCATGGTGGCGTATCCGGCATAGCTGGCCGCGACGGCAGAAGCGAGCGTGATGTAAGGCCAGAGCATTGGAAAAGAATTTGGTAATTGCGTAATTTGGTAAATGGGTAATTGAAAATCACGTTACCCGTGTTTGGGCAGAACAGCCTGGCTTTCTCTCGGCTGTCCAAACGTAATCCAGAACCCATTATTGTCGCGAATAATGAATTCGCGCATGCCGTAAAACGCGTCATAAGGAACCTGCACAACGGGCACCCGGTCCTTGAGCTCGTCATACAACTCGTCCACGTTCTGCACGTGCAGGTACAAATCAACTTCGCGGCGATGCGCTGTGCTCGGTTTTCCTCCAGCGCTGAGCATGAACTCGCTGTTTCCGTAAATCAGCGCCGCCCAGTTCATCTCGCCGTCCTCTTCATTGATCGCTCGGACCTTGAACCCGATCGATACGTACCACTCGACGGTGGCCCGCACATCCGGGACGTGGATCATGGGAACGATTGTCTGAGGAACGGTGCACTCTCTTACATTTTAAGTACGATTGCTGTCGCAACTCTGATTCATAATAAAGCACTTCGTTCATCCGCCGTCAGCTTTCCACAGCCTGTTAACTGATTACACATTGCCAGCGGACGGTTTGCCATATATGCTGCGTTGAAGTCAGCCGACTTGTGACGCATTTACCAGTGAC
>JBAVUZ010000407.1:0-2172 GCA_049697035.1 Candidatus Angelobacter sp.
GTTTCCAGGCGGCTAAAGCAGACGACGTTACCAGCCCCACGTTTACGCTGATCCACGAATATCGCGGCCCCGCAGTGACGCTCTTTCACATCGATCTTTATCGCATCGACACGCAGCGCGAACTCGACACCCTGGCCCTCGACGATCTTATGTCGCCGGAGAGTATCTTGCTCATTGAGTGGGGAGAGAAGTTTGCAAGGTTTGCCAAAGAGAGGGATGTGGAGATTGCGATTGAGCATCGTGGGGCCGAAGATCGCGTTATTACAGTCAAAGTTCAAAATCTTTGAAACGCGGAGGAACAGAGGAAACGGAGGGAGTAGAAGATCGAGTGGTCGAGGGATCTGAAAAGTTGTCGATCTGCCTCCGCGTCAAGTCCAGAATTTTTCAATCCGCGTTCATCAGCGCAAATCCGCGGTAAATGTTTTGTTCCTCGGCTTCCTCATTTCCTCCGTGTTTCAAAGGTTTTGTCTGGCAGACCAGGAATGCGTTATTGGCGGGGAGGAGTGCTCCGCACCGTCATCACCACCAGCCAGGTGCCATTCACGATGAATAATAGAATGGCCGGAAAGAAATACTTGCTCACCGGCATGTGGTGAAAAACGCACCACACCACGCCACCCACGATTAACAAATCAATCACAATGTAACCGATAAGGATTTTGGCGCGTGGCATCAGTTGGGTCCTGCAAAGCAACAAAGCTGATAGGGCTCCCTCGCTACGCTCGGGATTGCAGAAAAATCAAAATCCCATGATGTTATAGCCGCAATCCACGTAGATGGTCTCGCCGGTAATCCCGGAGCCGAGATTGGAAGCCAGAAACAGCGCCGTGTCCCCAACCTCTCTGGGTTCCACATTCCTTTTGAGCGGCGCATGCTCGGCGTGGTTTTTCATCATCGTGCTGAAATCGCCCACGCCGCGCGCCGCCAGGGTTTTGATGGGCCCGGCGGAGATGGCATTCACACGGATCTTCTTCTCGCCCAGGCTATTGGCAAGGTAACGAACTGTAGCTTCCAGAGCGGCCTTGGCCACGCCCATTACGTTGTATCCGGGGACAACTTTTTCTGCGCCAAAGTATGAAAGTGTGATCACGCTGCCGCCATTGGTCATCAGCGGGGCGGCGGCGCGGGTAACCGCAATCAGAGAATAAACACTCACGTCATGCGCGATGCGGAAGCCCTCACGCGACGTATTCAGAAAGTCGCCCTTCAGCTCCTCTGCGAGAGCATAGGCCACCGAATGTACCACGGCGTCCAGTTGGCCGAAGTGCTGCTTGAGTTGGGCATAGAAGGCGTCAATCTCCGCATCGCTGGAGACGTCGCATTGAAAAGCCTCTGCGCCGGGCAGGGATGTGATCAGATCATGCGCCTCGGCTTTCATGCGCTCGTTCTGATAAGTAATGGCAAGTTTGGCTCCGGCGTCGTTCAAGCGCTGGGCAATGGCCCACGCGATGCTGCGTTTATTGGCCACGCCAAAAATAACCACGTTCTTTCCTTGCATGCTCAACATAGCGTCAAACCTCAACCGGTGTGAAACCGCTCAGGATATCAGGAACCGCGCAAGAATGGGAGTAACCGAGGCATCACACCGGGCATGGGAGATTAGGCCTTTCTGAAATTGCCTCTTTAGAAAAATTTAATGGACATTTTGCGTTGCGGGTTCTAGCATGTTGTGTAATTTCTTTACGTGAAGTTGTCTTACTCGAATCTGGCAACTAAACTAATCGCACAAGATCGCTCGTGATGCGCCTGACAGGAGGCCACTTCAATGGGCTTATCGAGACGTGAATTCTTCAAAGTCGGAACCGGCAGCGCGGCTGCGCTTCTCTTAGGGTTTGATGCCCGCCCGGTACTGGCTCAAGCAAAAGAACTTAAGATTGCCCGCACCACTGAGACGCGTTCCACGTGTCCTTATTGCTCAGTGAGCTGCGGCGTGATCATTCACACCCTTGGCGATAAAGCCAAGAACGTGACCACGCAAGTCGTGCATGTTGAAGGCGACCCCGACCACCCCATCAATCGCGGCACCTTGTGCCCCAAGGGCGCGTCGCTCTTCCAGGAGATCATGAATGAACGTCGGCTTATGAGGCCGCAGGTGCGGCGTCCTGGTTCCACCCAGTGGGAAGACATTTCCTGGGACAAGGCCATCGACGAGATCGCCCGCCACGTCAAGAA
>JBAVUZ010000408.1:0-5103 GCA_049697035.1 Candidatus Angelobacter sp.
GACTTGATTACACTCTGTCATAGAAAAGCCGTTGTCTCCTCTGGCGCTAAATGATTCTTTGACAAATCACTTATGCCACGAACAACGGCTTTTTCCTATTTATTTGTGAGAAATCCGGGTTAGCGCAAAGATGAAGGTCGCGTCTGTCTGCGCGGGACCAGCTTGATGTTGACCCACTCATGCAGCGATGACATCGGAAAATCCAGCCGCTCAATCGTGTCGGCAAATCCCGCTCGCTGGACTCGGAGCAGATGTGGCTGGCGTGACAGGTGCGGAATCACATACCTGCCGTAGGAAGTTGGCTGCAGTTCCTTGCTGTCGAGAAAGACTGTTACATCCGGTGGGCTGCAGACAATCACAGTTTCCACGCCCATGAAATACCAGCCGCCAAAGCCGCCAACCACAATCAGAAGCAGCAGGATCATAACAATTATGCGAAACGCGCTCCCTCTGGGCTGAGTGGGCGGATGATCGCTGGGCGTGGCGTAAAGCGGCACGGCGATTTGCGGAGCGGGTTCAACTGGAGTAGGTTCAATTGCACCTGGTTCAACCAGAGTTGGTTGGACTGGAACAGCTGCAACGGGCCGATCTTCGACCAAAGGCATTGCGGCGACTGCGGCTGGCGTTGATTCCACTCTCGTAGGCGCAGGTGCAGCGACAACTGGCTCCGTCTTGCTTGGATCTTTTGTTTGCTTAGCTCTGACGGAGGTCGCAAGAACCGGCTGCGTAGCTTCGGGTGCCTGAGTCTGGGGCGCAACGTTCTTCTCTGGCTCGGGAACTTTGGTTGATCCGTCCGCCGCTGGCTGTCCGCAATGCGTGCAAAAGGCGGTTCCAGGCTCAATCTTGGTTCCACACGAAATGCAAAAAGGATTTGGTGAAGCTGTTGGCGCAGCCGTTTCTGCCATGGGCGGCATGGTTGCCGCGACAGCAGGAGCAGCTCGATCGACCGGCCCAGCTTGAGCGTCCAGCCGTTTGCCGCATTCAGTACAGAAAACAGATCCTGGATCAGCATGCGCGCCGCAGGAAGAGCAAACCGGACGCGCAACTGTTACCGCAGCGGAAGGATGTGCCGCAGCCGGCATGGGCTTGCCGCATGACGTACAGAAGCTTGCAGATTCCTCCACCTGATTGCCGCACGACGTACAAAGCGCCATTCACCTTGCTCCGGGCATTCGCAATAAGCCACTTGCTTCTTAGCACCACGATCCAAGACGTGGATCGATCTTACTTTCCTGCCGCAATCTTCTCCACCAGCTGTGAGTAGTCGGTCTTCTCGATCCCGTAAACCTGCTTATTGAACTCATCCACTTTCTGCGAATAATTCATCGAGCAGAATTTCGGCCCGCACATGGAACAGAATTTGGCTTCCTTGTAGTAGTCGTCCGCCAGCGTTTCATCATGCATGGACCGAGCGGTCTCCGGATCAAGCGACAGGGCAAACTGCTTGTCCCAGTCAAAGGTGTAACGTGCATAGCTCAGAGCATTGTCACGGTCCTGCGCTCCGGGGCGATGCCGCGCAATATCGGCAGCATGCGCCGCGATCTTGTAGGCGATTATTCCGTCCTTCACGTCTTTTTCATTCGGCAGGCCCAGATGCTCTTTGGGCGTGACGTAGCACAGCATTGATGCGCCGTGCCAGCCAATCATCGCTGCGCCAATGGCGGACGTTATGTGGTCGTATCCCGGAGCAATGTCCGTGACGAGAGGACCCAGCGTATAGAACGGAGCGCCATGGCACCACTCCACTTCTTTATCCACTTGCTCTTTGATCTTGTCGAGAGGAACGTGGCCCGGGCCTTCGATCATCACCTGTACGTCGTGCTCCCAGGCTTTGCTGGTGAGTTCGCCCAGCGTGCGCAGCTCAGAGAATTGCGCTTCGTCGCTGGCGTCGGCGATACAGCCGGGCCGCAGCCCGTCCCCCAGCGAGTACGAAACGTCATACTTCTTCATGATCTTGGTGATGTCGTCAAAGCATTCGTATAGGAAATTCTGTTTGTGGTGGTGCGCCATCCACTGCGCCAGAATCGCGCCGCCACGGCTCACGATGCCGGTAATGCGCTTGGAGATCAGCGGCAGGTATTGCACCAGCACTCCGGCGTGGATGGTCATATAGTCCACGCCCTGCTGCGCCTGCTCTTCAATCACCTCAAGCATCAGACTGGCGTTGAGGTCTTCAATGCGCTTTACCCGCGAAACGGCTTCGTAAATCGGCACGGTACCAATTGGAACGGGTGAATGCCGCAGAATGGCTTCGCGGATTTCATGAATCCCGCCGCCGGTGGAAAGGTCCATTACCGTATCCGCGCCAAAATGAACGGCCGTATGCAGCTTCTTCAGCTCTTCATCCACGTTGGACGTAATGGCTGAATTGCCGATATTGGCGTTGATCTTGCAGAGAGATTCCACTCCAATCGCCATGGGCTCCAGCTCAGGATGATTAATGTTGGCGGGGATAATCATCCTTCCGGCGGCCACTTCGTCCCGAATCAGCTCCGGCTTTACCTTTTCCCGCTCCGCGACGTACAGCATCTCCTCTGTAATCAGTCTCTTGCGGGCGAAATGCATCTGTGAGATGTTCTCATCGCCGGTTCGGGCCGCATGTTCGCGGCGTCGTGTAATCCACTCTTCACGGGGTTTGGTTTGGCTTTTGGCGTCGGTTTGCGGGGCGCTGTGGGTTGTGCTCATGGATTCACCTTATGACAAGGAAACCCTTTATTATACGCGCCATAGAAAGCCCTTGTGATCTGTATCACGCATCTTCATTAAGAAGCTTGACCCCCGCCCCAAGCGAGGATAACCTTTGAGAAGTCATGTCACAAACACGCAATAAATATCTCAAGTTCGGGTCAGCGATCACGCTGATTGTGCTTACCCTGGCTTATCTGGCTTATCTAGGCGCGCAGGAAAGCAAGAGCTATTACGTCACCATCAAAGAACTGCACGGCATGGGCGACGATGTTTACAAAAAGAACCTCCGAGTCGCCGGGAATGTGCTCCCCGGATCGATCAAGATGAATGGGCCGCACGCGGATTTCCAACTGGTGGAAAACGGCGAGACGCTACGCGTGGTCTATAAAGGCTCTGAGCCGCCGCCGGACACTTTCAAGGACAATGCCCAGGCGCTGGCCATGGGCGTATATAAGCATGATGGCGTTTTTTATGCCAATGAACTGCAGGCAAAATGCGCCTCAAAATACGCTCCGCAGCAGCAACAGCCCGGAGCGCCGGCCGCACAGCAGCCGTCGAAAGGATACTGAGGTCCGCCGCTGACGATCCCCGACGCTCCTCCTGTCCGCACTGAAAACGTCTCCAAGATTTATGGCCGCACCGCCGCGGTAAGAAAAGTCTCGCTCGCGCTGGAGCCGGGCCGATTTTACGTGCTGCGCGGAGAAAATGGCGCAGGCAAATCCACGCTGCTGCGCATGATCGCCGGGCTCAATGAGCCGACAGAAGGCAGCATCCTGATTTACGGCATACATAACAAGCAGGCTCTCAACCACATGGGCTATATGGCCCACGCGCCGCTGCTCTATGACGAACTTTCCGGCATGGAAAACCTGCGGTTCTTTGGCCAGCTTTACGGCGTAAATTCTGACGAGCCTCTGGCCCAGGCCATGCAGCGCGTCGGGCTTGACCCCAAACTTGATCGCCGAATCGGCCAGTATTCCCAGGGGATGCGCCAGCGGCTTTCACTGGCGCGCGCCATCTTCCATGAGCCGCGCCTGCTCCTGCTCGATGAGCCATTTTCCAACGTTGATCCCGACTCCGCCTTGCAGATTGCCAAACTGCTGGCGGACATGCGCTCCAGCGGCACCACTATTTTGCTGGTCACGCATCAGATCGGGTTGCTGGCTAATTTAGCCGACGAATACTTGATGCTCTCGCACGGCCAGTTGATCGATCGCGGGCCCATGAAACAAGACCCTATCGCTAAAGGAACGGCGTGAACATGTCCATCGCCCGGCTCACATGGATCAACGTCACCAAGGACCTGCGCCTGGAATGGCGTTCGCGTGACGTTTTTAACTCCATGATGTTTTTTGCGCTGGTGGTGGTGGTGGTCTTCAGCTTTTCCTTTGAGAAGGAAGATTCACGGCCGGTGATGGGCGGCCTGATCTGGATTGCGTTTCTTTTTTCCACCACCATGGCGCTCAACCAGAGCTGGGCGCGCGAGCTGCGCAACGGCGTTCTGGACGCCTACCGCGTCTCACCGGCTCCCGCCGAAGCATTATTTTTGGGCAAGTGCTTAGGTAACTTTATTCTGGTGATGTTGCTGGAATGCCTGATGGCCCCATTATTCGTGGTCTTTTACAATTTAAGTTCGGTAGGGCCTCTCTGGCAGTTGCTGCTGGTCGCCATTTTAGGCACGTGGGCGCTGGTGGTGAACGGAACGTTTTTTGCCGCCATGTCCATTCGCACGCGCAACCGCGAACTCATGCTGCCGCTGCTTCTGCTGCCGATTTCACTTCCGGCGGTGATCAGCATGGTAGGGGGCACTACCCAGGTACTGAGCGGTGAGGGTTCGCCCGCGGTACAGTTGAAATTTCTGGCAGGATTCTGCGTGATCTTTACCACGGCATGTTTCCTGCTGTTTGATACGGTGCTGAACGCAGAATGAAAACCAAATTGTTTTTCGCTTTCGCCGCTTTTTGCTGTGCATTCCTGGCTTATGGAACGTACCAGGGACTGGTGGTGGCACCCACGGAAGAAACCATGGGCGACGTGCAGCGGATCTTTTATGTCCACGTTCCAGCCGCCACGGTCGGGTTCAGCATGTTCTTTGTCAACTTCCTCGCGTCTGTCTTTTATCTGTGGAAGCGCAGCGCCCGCGCGGATGCGCTGGCTGCCACCACCGCTGAAGTGGGCGTGGTGTTCTGCACCGTCGTGCTGATTACGGGTCCCATCTGGGCGCGTTATGCCTGGGGTACTTGGTGGTCAACCTGGGACATGCGGCTCAACACCACGCTGATGTTGTGGCTGCTGTACGTGAGCTATTTAATGATGCGTCGCTCTTCCACGGCCGGTTCGACTTCAGTCTTGGCGGCAGCGCTGGCGGTTTTCGCATTCCTCGATGTGCCAATTGTTTACATGGCCAACCGCTGG
>JBAVUZ010000409.1:0-4130 GCA_049697035.1 Candidatus Angelobacter sp.
GGCGATCTTGCTACGCTCGCTTCTCCGGCACCACGACCGGCTCTTGCGGCGCTAGTGGCTGGCCTGCATTGGCTGGCACGGGAACCAGCAGGGCTTCTTTGCGATAGACCAGGTTGCTGGCGTTGAACGTGGCCAGCTTAAAGCCGTGGCCGTGCGTAATGGCGTCCGTGGGGCAGGCTTCAACGCAGTAACCGCAGAAGATGCAGCGGTTATAGTCAATGTTATAGACCTTGGCATAACGCTCGGCGCCGCTGATGCGCTTCTCTTCCGTGTTGTCTGCGGCTTCAATGTAAATGCAGTTTGAGGGGCACGCGGCCGCGCAAAGGAAACAGGCAACGCACTTTTCCAGGCCGTTTTCATCGCGCTGCAATTCATGCAGTCCGCGGAAACGTTCCTGAAAAACCGCGCCCTCATTGGGCAGCTTTTTGTTGGGATAATCCTCAACAATGGTGGGAGCAAACATCTCCCGCAGGGTCACGGACATTCCCTTCGCGATGCCAGCCAGATCGCCAAAGACACGAAAGATCGACATGCAGTCAGTATAAAGGGTCGAACGCGAAATTGGGAACCGCAGAGCAGCCTGCCCTTCCCCCTATACCGCAACTATGAATCCAAATGGCTTGCACAATTCAACTCCGGGGAAGCCACCATCCTTTGCGTTCCTTCGTGTCCTTTTGTGGTTAAAGGTTTTGGGTTTTCCGATCATCAGATTTCCCGATGCTTGTGACCCTCTGCCTGCGTCTCAGCCAGAATGGCCGGGAATCCGCAGACCCCACCCCGGCATTTTTCAAGTCCTGTTGCAAACAAAGCACTTCCGCAATTCGACCCTTGGGCCTCCCTTGCGTGGCGCTTGGGTGGCCCTTGGGTCACCCAAGCGTCACCCAATCCCAGTCGGCAGAGGGTCGCAACGCTTTCACCAAGTACTAGCCTTTTGCCAATCGCCAATTGCTTGCTGCTAAATTTTCAATGATCAGACTCACTTCTACCCCTGAGGGTTCTCGTATCCTAGCGGATTTCTTTCAGCGAATCAATTGCGAATTAGGACAATACTGGAGCCAACCTCGATGTCGTAAGTGATGGAAAAATGGGAAAGACTGCGAAGCCCGGCAGTCTTGGCGTTGAGTTGGAAACTTTTATTCAGTAGACGCAGCAACACAGAGGTAGGACTACTGCCAAAATCGAGCCGCACTTGCATTACAAGGGTCAGCTTGAAGAATGTCTTGCCAGCGGTCGCCGTAATACCTCAGCTGCCAGGCCCACCAAAGCATAAATCGCTGCATTAAGGAGAATGAAACAGTAGTAGGCAAGAGTAGGCAAGCGGCATGGTGCGGCCAACCAATGAAGCAGGAGCGGTGACGGCAACGATTGTCCAGCGCCCCAGATTGTAATTGGGCCAGGTGAAAAGGCCGACGAGAAACCAGACAAATGCCACGGCAAATCCGATAAACGCCCAGAGAGAAATTCTGCGCTTCATGAGAATACCCTCGTCTTTCCTAAGACGATTCTATCAGCCCCAACCACGTCTCGCAGGCAATGAATTTCTATGCAAAATGGCCCGGTCCCTGCAAAAAAAGCACAGGGACCAGGCTATTTCGAAAAGCTACGGTGACTCTCAGTGGAACGCTCTTATCACAACTGCCTCCATCGCGCGAGACTGGCCCGTCGTGCCAGTCTGTGCCCCGTCCCGTGACGGTCCGGTCCAGAACAAATTGGCAAGTTCGCTGAAATACTCAACGTGACCCGCGCCACTGGCGAACCAGACTTTCATCGCTTCTATCTGCCTGCTCTGATGCATGGTCCCGGCAAAGGCCCCATTGCATTGCGTGGCCATCCACCCAATGCCGGATGCATATACCTGGTAGCAAACAGAGAACCCTGCCGGCGCCGAGATGGTGATTCCTTCCATGGCGCGGCTTTGGTGGACGGTGCCTCCAACATCTCCATCGCAAACCTGGGGTAAAAAGCCAATGTTGGAGACGT
Organism: Candidatus Angelobacter sp.; assembly: GCA_049697035.1. Classification (GTDB taxonomy): domain Bacteria; phylum Acidobacteriota; class Terriglobia; order Terriglobales; family Acidobacteriaceae; genus Angelobacter. Next base: position 1,981 of record JBAVUZ010000409.1, read on the forward strand.
ATGCTGAGTAGCAGAGCCCCGTTATCGGCTGATACGACATCACGCAGCCGCCAGATCCAGAATTGATATAGATCTGCTGCGTCAGGTAGTTGCGACCATTCAGGGTCAGGTTTGCTTGAGATCCATTGGGCGCGGTGAATGTCGTGCCAAAGTTAAAGTTGCACAGGTCACCATCCTCATGCGCCAGATCTGTCTGGAACCAGCCGTTCCCCGTGTCTGGATCTGTCAAGGTCTCGGTTAGCTCATGCGAGATAACGTTGATCATTGAATCCGCCGCCACGTTTCCATTGGGGCTGATTTGTTGATGCTCACAGCCCGCGCCGCAGCGATCAAGATTTCCGACGAAGGAATACTTGATGTCTGTTCCTTGCAGCGTGGCATGATTGTGGAACCCACAGTAGACCGTGCAAAATCCGCTTGTCTCATTTACATCAGCGGAAGTTAGCACGTAATAGATGCCGTTGGGATCAGTGGGCAGCAGTGGAATGGAAAGAGCACGGCTCACAATATTGGTCACCGACGCGTCGCTCAAAGATGTCCCTTGCGAGTAACTGTCGAAAACCTGAGTTGACATCGCCACATTGCTTGTAACGTGCCTCGAATTGTCAAAGTAGGTATTGTTGATGCTTTGATAAGTGGAGCCGTTAATGTCCCGAATGAACTGGGGAATGATCGTGGTGGCCGGCTGGCCGCTCCAGTTTCCGTACCAGATGAAGTAAACGTTGTGCGTGCTCTCCATCACGGGACCATCGTGGTAATTGATATTTGTGCCCAGATTACTTACAGAGAAACCTATGATTGGGCCGGGAGTGATGGTTACGGCTCCTGCAGGCCCTGGAGTCCTTTCATTTTGGATGTCCTGTTTCAGAATTCGGATCGTTTCCGGAATAGTCGGGACGACCGCCTTGTTGCCTGCAGTTTCCGGACTGGTTTGTGCGGGTGAGTTGAGTGATAAAAGAAGAGAGGATGCAAGTATCGCGCATGCCAGCTTCACATGGCACCTCCTTATGGATTTAATGACGGTAGAACTTTCAGATCAAAGCATTCAGAGACTGAAGGACTTGAGAGACTGGAAGCCACCTTCCTGCTTCCGCTTGTTACGGGGGACTTGAAGGTGAGTCATGCGTTAACGGTGGCATTTTTCGTCTCCAGAATTTCTCGAATGCGCCAGACAGTACTATGCACAAACACGAACTTGCAAGATCATTCGTGTTTGTGTTGGTTAGCAATTCCCAAAAAGGAACAAAGCCTTATTAGAATCTGCTTAACAGGAGTTGGGATAAGTCGAATGACGAGTTGTTGAGATTTCTACAATCCGCGGCTCTGCCAGAACTCCAGATGCACTCGCGCAACCAACGCGGAGATTCCTTCCCGATTGACGGTCTCAGGCAACGGTGAACTTGCCACCGCTTGTTCAACTTCAACAACTAACTTTTTCGCCTGGACCAAAACGCGTTCCAGAGTCCACTCTCCGCTGCGCACTTCAATCAACAAGTCTTTTTCCGGACGCGGGAGCGTGATGCGTTTATGCGCCATGAGTTCCAGACATTCATACAGCAGTCGCAGGCCATGCATGGCGGCCTTGGTATCGTAGCCAAACTTGCCGATGTACTCCAGCCTCTGCCCTTTCTTGCCGCTTCCCTTCTCGCCAGTGAGCCGCTTGAACTGGTCGTCGGCAAATCCAAGAAATTGTTTGGCCGAGTTGCGGGAAAGAAATAATTCACGCTGTGCTTCAATCTTCCTCCATGTCTCCGGCGCCACTTCCAGCGGATCAGCAAACAGAAAATGCAGAGCCGTGGCGTTGCCCTTGGCCGCCATGGCGGCCCACTTGCGAAGCGAATAGAGAGTTACGTCAACGTCGTCAGGCCCGTTGCGGCGCTCATCGCCTGCAGTGGACCATACGAAGTGTTCGCGGGGATCAAGGCCAAGCGCTTGTTCAGGTTGTTCCATATAAACGCCGTAAAGATCGGTGTCATCTGTCTGCCCCACTTTGGCGCCATGCAATTCCGAGCCGCCGACAAAGAGGTGAATGAGATTCTCCGGATGGCAAAAGCCGGAGAGTTCAACCATGTCTAAAAGCGTTCTTGTTGGTTCTCTTTTCATCTAGCCCTTGAGAAACGCACGGTCCTTCCGGCCCACTCGCACCCTTA
>JBAVUZ010000410.1:0-9021 GCA_049697035.1 Candidatus Angelobacter sp.
GATCCGCGCCGTGCTGGATGGCGGTAAGGCTTAGTTGTCAGCGACCTTGAGCACGAGCTTGCCGAAATTCTCGCCCGTAAAGAGCTTGAGCAGCGTCTCCGGGAAAGTCTCCAGCCCGGCGACCACGTCTTCCCGCGATTTCAGTTTGCCCGCGGCGCGCCATCCGGCCATTTCACGCAACGCTTCCGCATAGCGCGAGGCATAGTTGAACACCACAAAGCCTTCCATGCGTGCGCTGTTTACCAGCAGTGAAAGATAGTTCTGCGGGCCCTTCACGCCGCTGGTGGAGTTGTACTGTGAGATCGCGCCGCAAATCACCACGCGCGCGCCCCGGGCCAGCTGTGCCAACGCCGCATCCAGGATCTCGCCGCCCACGTTATCAAAATACACGTTGATCCCGTTGGGGCAGTGCTGCCGTAGCGCAGCCTTCACGTCTTCAGTCTTGTAGTTGATGCAGGCATCAAAGCCGAGTTCCTTCACCACGTAGTCGCATTTTTCCTTGCTGCCTGCCAGTCCCACCGCGCGCGCTCCTTTGATCTTGGCAATCTGGCCCACAGGCATGCCCACAGCGCCTGCCGCGCCGGAAACCACCACGGTGTCCCCCTCTTTGAGCGCGCCAACTTCCAGCAGGCCAAAATAAGCGGTCAATCCGGGCATGCCAAGCGTTCCCAGAAAAACCGGCAGCGGCGCCAGCTTAGGATCGACCTTGCTCACGCCCTTGCCATCGGACAGCGCGTACTCCTGCATGCCAAACATCCCAACCACGTGGTCGCCCACGGCAAAGCCCGGGTTCTGCGATGCGATTACGCGGCCTACGGCGCCCGCCCGCATTACCTCGCCAATGCCGATCGGAGCGATGTATGACTTGCCTTCATTCATCCAGCCGCGCATCGCCGGATCCAGCGAGACATAGAGAATCTTGACAAGAATTTCTCCCGCGCCGGGATCGCGCACAGGCTCTTCTGTGTAATTGAAGTCGCTGCGTTTGGGCAGGCCCACGGGACGCGCGGCAAGACGAAACTGATGGTTAGTTGCAGGCATAGTGGATGATTGTAATCACAAAATTTCAAATTTTGAAATTCGTTGCCTCGTCGCGCTGCGCTGGTAACTTTGCAGAGCTGCTGTATGCGACTGCGGCTTGGAGGTTGCCTGAAAATAAAAATCGCAAAACTTCTTGTCTAAACCTGCACGCTCCAACTTGTGGCTACCCTCAACGCATCCCATTTTTGATTGGCCGAGTTGCTCCCATGCGCGAGCGCGCGTTTGGAGCGGAAGGAAGGACACGGAAAAAAGAAACCATCATGGAATTGAATGACACCAATATTGAAACATTTGATCAAAGCGATTGCACGCTGGCTCCCGGAGAGCTGATTGAGCAATCGGGAATTTACGAGATATGCCATCACGACGAGCCGCGCGCCAGCGTAATTCTGATGCGCAACTCCATCTTTCCTTTTTGCCGGCGCTGCGGAGAAATGGTCCGCTACAGGATTCTGGAACTTGTTCCCCACATTTCTGAAGATCCGGACTTCCAGGAAGATACGCCGGAAACGGACAACCCTTCCTACAAGATGCAGATTCCAACCTCTACGTTCCCCATGCAACTCGGTCGAGCGCATGGCTTCCGATTCCAGCAGGACTGTTTACAAACCTGGGCAGGTAGTCCCCAAAGCGGGGATATATAGAGTCTCGCACGCCGAACACCGCTTGCCTCACCGGGCCAGCTTCAAGGCGGGAGACCAATTCCCGCCTTGCGCAAAGTGTGCTGATGCAGTGCGCTTTGAACTGTTGGTGGCCGCGGACGATGGCGCGGGGACCGGCAAAGGGGGGTAGCTGAAGTGCGAGATCTGCTCTGCTGTTGCGCAACATCCAAGCTATGTCATCGCCTCACTTCACGAGTAAGAAAACCCCAGTATTTCAGTTAAGAAAAGTTTTAGAAGATCGGCATTTTATTCTAGAACTAAAGACTAGAATCCTGCTTAGGGGGATTATGCGCGAAAAAGCCTCTAACGCTGAGATTACGCTTAAAGCTTACGCTGGTACCACGGGTATCCTGCTGGCTTTCAATCTTAAGGACGACAGCAAGCGAAAAGGTTTGCTGGGCTTCTCGGTCTCCCGCAAACGGCACGGCACACCGGAAAAGCCGAACTCGGCGCTGGAAGTCATGGATACCGACGGGTTCAAGTTTCTCAATGGCATGCTGGTTTTTCCCGGACAGACGCACCCGGCCGGCGAACCTGTTCCGACCTGCAAAGGACCGGTACAGAAATTTCGCTGGTCAGATTACGCGGTGCGACCAGAAACCACCTACACATATCGTGTCCGCCCCGTGTATGGAACCGCTCCAGACAAACTCGATCCTCATGCTCCTGTGGAGATTACTGTTACTACGGGTACGTGGAACATGGCTAATATGTTCAGCCAGCCCAACCAGCACCACATTCTATTTAACCGCGCTGCCGGAGCATCGCAGGCTTTCAGCCGGGAATTCAAGCAGGATAATGCCAACATCAATGCCGCGCTGGCCAAAAACAAAAACAAGCCAGTAGGTAAGCGCGCACTGCCGGATCTTTCTCCACAGGCATTGGCGTGGTTGAGCCGCGGCGTCAAGGAAGGAATTGACAATTTTCTGGCGCAGGCGAAAGATGCGTCATTTGCCGCGGACATAGCTATCTATCAATACGAGTTACCGGAGATTATGAACGCTGTGAACACGGCGTTTGATAATGGCGCCAAGGTAAGGTTGATCTATCACGCCAAACCCGGAGACAAGCAGACTGCCAAAAACAAAGCCAGCGCCGCGCATCTGCCTGCTGCAAATAAAGTAGGCCGGGTCACACATGCCATCTTCCACCATAAGTTCATTGTCTTGAGCAAAATCAAGGCTGGTAAGCGTGAACCCTTCGCAGTGCTGGCTGGATCTACCAATTTCACGTTCAATGGCGTCTACTGCCAAGCCAACGATATTTACGTAAGCACCGATGCCGCTATCGCCCAGAAATACCTGGAGCAGTTCGAAAAGATTTTTTCAGGGGAAACTGTCGCCCAGACCAAGGAACGCGACACGTCAGAAAACGTGCCCGATCCATCGGCGGCGCTGCAAGTCTGCTTTTCGCCGCGCTCCGGCAAGACAGACCTTACCTGCTTTGTCACTTTGATCAATTCGGCCAAACAGGACACTCTTTTTGCCACGGCGTTCGATCTGGATGCCGCAGTGATGAATGCGCTTAAAGGCCGCCCGCATGATTCCATATTGCGTTATGGTGTGCAGGATAAGGTGAGCAAGATTACCGGCACTCATGCTGACCAGACTGCAGAGTTTACTGCGGCCGCCATGCTACCCAAGGGCCTGGAAGGATGGCTGCAGGAACAGCATGTGAAAGGGCAGACAGGCAACATTCTGATACACACCAAATGTATTGTGGTGGACTTCACCTCTGACCAACCCATCATGATCAGCGGCTCTCACAATTTCTCGGCGAATGCCTCGGCGTCCAATGACGAAAATCTCGAGATTTTCCACGGCAATACGGAACTTGCGGACACGTTCGGCTGCGAGATCATGCGCATCTATGACCATTATCGTTACCGGTATATGGAGGCGGAGGCCGCGAAAAAGAAACATCCCAAGCCGCCCACCCTCACCATCGACGATAGCTGGGCCAAAGATTACTTCGACGCAAACTCACTCAAGAACGCCGACCGGTTGGTTTTCTCCGGCGCCATGGGAAACCAGGCAGCGTCGGCCGCTATCCATCCCGGCCCCCATGGGGTCTCAGTGCAAAAGCTGCGGGCAGCAGCTGCCAAGGCCGGCAAATAGTCAGTCTCTTGAATGCGCCTATTGCATAGGGGAAGCTGCCGTTCCATGTGAAAAGTGCCGCAACAGCAATTACTCTTCCACTTCCACCAGTTCTCCGCGTTCCGCTTTATAGTTGGCGATGATCTTTTCCTGGAACACTGCCGGCACGTAGTCATAGTGTGACATTTCCATGTTGAAGCTGCCGCGCCCCTGCGTCATCGATGTCAGGTCAGCGCCGTAAGTCAGCATCTCCGCCATGGGGCACTCGGCTTTTACCACGGTCTTACCGGCCTTGTTGTCCATGCCCTGGATGCGCCCCCGGCGCGAGTTCAGATCGCCCATGATGCTGCCGGCAAATTCGTCCGGTATGGTGATCTCCACTTTCATGATTGGTTCCAGCAGCGTTGGCTTGGCCTGTTCCATGGCTTTCTTGAAAGCGATCCGGCCCGCCGTCTTGAATGACATTTCGTTTGAATCCACGTCATGGTAGCTGCCGTCATACAAAATCACGCGGAAATCCACCACCGGGAAGCCCGCCAGATAGCCGCGCGCCGCCGCTTCCACAATTCCCTTTTCCCCGGCCGGAATATAGTTCTTGGGGATGGCGCCGCCGAAGATGTCATTCACAAACTCAAAGTTCTTGCCGCGCTCCAGCGGTTCCATTTTGATTTTGCAGTCGCCGTACTGGCCGTGCCCGCCGCTCTGCTTCTTGTGGCGGCCCTGCACGTCAGCCTTGCCGCGAATGGTTTCGCGATACGGGACCTTAGGCGCTTTCAAAACAACTTCAGTGTGATAGCGCTTCTTCAGCTTGGATACCATCACTTCAATGTGTTGCTGTCCTGTTCCTGCGATCAGGAATTCCTTGGTCTGCTCATCGCGGAAGAAGCGCACCATTGGATCTTCTTCCATGAGCTTATGCAGGCCGTTGGAAAGCTTGTCTTCATCGTTGCGGCTCTTCGGCTCAATAGCAAACGTAATGGCCGGCTCCGGCAGCGTGACGCCGGCAAAGCGAATGGGATTGGCCTTGTCTCCCATCGTGTCGCCGGTAAGAGTGTCACGTAGCTTGGCCACCGCGCCCACGTCTCCGGCGTGAAGTTCCGTCACGGGGACAAGGTTTTTGCCTTGTGGAATCGAAAGATGCGCAAGCTTTTCTGACGTGCCGCGGGTAAAGTTCTGCAGCGTAGCGTCATTCTTTACTACGCCGGAAAATACCTTGAAGAAAGTAATGCGTCCCGCAAACGGATCGTTGGCCGTCTTGAAGACGTAGAGAGAAGTCGGGGCCTTGTCGCTAACCTGAAGGTCGATGCCGTGGCCATTGCCGGACGAAGTAGCGGGATCGGCATGCACCGCGGCATGCTCAGCGGCCGTGGGGAAATAATCCACGACGAAATCCAGCAAATGGTCGGTGCCGATGTTGCCCAGTCCGGAAGCAAACAGCACCGGGAATATCCTGTCTTCCTTGATGGCTTCATGCAGCGCCGGAATCAGGTGTTCTTCCGCGATGGTGCCTTTATCAAAGAACTCTTCCATCAGCTCGTCCTTGCCTTCAGCAACAATCTCTACCAGCTTCTCATGGGCTTCCTTGGCTGCGGCTTCAAGTTCAGCGGGAATCGGACCTTCTTTGCCTTTTCCGCTGCCGCCCATCTCATAGGTGTAAGCCTTCATGGTCACCAGGTCCACCACGCCTTTGAGGCTCTTTTCACTTCCAATGGGAATCTGCACCGGAACTACCAGGCGGCCGAAAGCATTCACCAGGCTTTCCAGAGCGGTTTCCCAGTTGGCGCGTTCGCGGTCCATGCGGCTCACGCAGATCACGCGCGGCAGGCTGATCTCGTCGGCATATTGCCAGACTTTTTCCGTTACTACCTCAACGCCGGAAACGCCGTCCACCACAACCAGCGCCGCTTCAGCGGCGGACATGGCGATCTTGGCTTCATGCGCGAACATGGTGAAGCCGGGCGAATCAAACAGGTTGATCTTGGTGTTGTGCCACTCCACGGAGGCAATGGCGGTGGAGATGGTCATCTGGCGCGAGATTTCTTCTTCGTCGTGGTCTGTAACCGTGGAACCGTCATCCACCCGGCCCAGCTTGGGCGTGGCGCCGCCGGTGTACAACATCGCGGAGACCAGGGAAGTTTTGCCGGAGTGAGAATGACCAATAACGACGAGATTGCGGATGTCCTTGCCTTCGTAAACCTTCAAAACTGCCTCCTTCAACAAACGGGGCCCGGCCAGATTAGCAGGCGATTCGAAATCTGAAGAGTTCTACTTGGACTGCTAGCTGTTGGTCAAGAGGGTCCGGGGCTCCAGCGGGACAAGATAAGTGCCTGTTAAACAGATATTATCCTGCTGGACGCGCGTTTTGGGAAGGGGAGGCGACAGCGCATCTTGCCAAAACTTAACTTCCAAAGAACGGTCGGGGGAGGCATTCTTGTCGCATCCTAAGTGATGGCCGGCCAGCTCCCTGGGAGGCGCAACATGGAAACACTCTGGCGAGACCTTAAGTATGGAATTCGCACCCTGAGCAGATCGCCAAGCTTTACCACCATAGCGGTTCTCACCCTGGCTCTCGGCATCGGGGCGAACACAGCCATTTTCAGTGTAGTGAACAGCATCTTGCTCGCTCCTTTGCCCTATCGCCATGCTGGCGAACTGGTCGTTGTATGGGAAAAGAACCCGCTTGGCCGATACATTTCGCCTTCTTACCCTGATGTCCAGGACTGGGAGCGCAATGCGCGTTCGTTTCAGGGCATGACCGCCTTCTGTTCCCGCTCGTTCGATCTGACCGGACCCGGATCGCCCGAGCACCTGGATGGCTGGCAGACTTCCGCCGGTTTTGTCAGAACGCTGGGTGTGACACCTGTTCTGGGCCGCGATTTCTCTCCTGAAGAAGACCAGCCCGGCGGAGCCCGCGTGGCGATGATCAGTGACCGGCTGTGGCAAGAGCGATTTGCCGGCAGCCCTTCTGCCCTGGGCAAGATCATGACTCTGGACGGCGCGGATTACACCGTTGTCGGCGTATTGCCGTCAGGAATCAATTTGGGCGGCACCATTGATGTTTACACTCCCATCCGCCAGGGTGATCCGCTCGTGGTAAACGACCGCCGGACGCACGCTTTTGTTGCCGTCGCTCGCCTCAAGCCGGGGACGACAATTGTGCAAGCAGGCGCTGACATGAGCGCGGTGCAGAAGAATCTGGGCGAGCTCTACCCCAAATTCGACCAGGGTCTGGGAGCAGGCGTTGTGCCGCTGAAGGAGGCGTTGGTCGGCGACGTGAGCGGCACACTGCTGATGCTGCTCGGAGCGGTCGGTTTTGTATTGCTGATCGCATGCGCAAACGTCGCCAGCTTGCTGCTGGCGCGAGCGGCGGCCCGCGAAAAAGAGTTTGCCATCCGCGCAGCTCTTGGAGCCAGGCGCGCAAGAATTGTATGGCAGATGGTTACTGAGAGCGTCATCCTCTCCCTGGGCGGCGGAGGGCTGGGACTCGCGCTGGCACGATGGGGAGTCAAACCAGTTCTGGCTGCGGTACCGGTCGAGATCCCGCACGCGGAAACCGTGGGGCTGAATGCCGCGGTGCTGCTGTTCACATTTGCAACATCGATTTTGGTGGGAATCTTCTTTGGTCTGCTGCCTGCGCTAAAAATCTGGAAACGCGACCGGCAACCCTCGTTACAGAAGACCGGCCGCGGCACAACGCGCGAGCATCATCGCACGCAGCGCGGCCTGGTGATTGTCCAAACGGCGCTCACGATTGTTTTGCTGGTATGTGCCGGCTTGCTTTTCCGGACCATCCGCCATCTCTGGAACGCAAATCCCGGTTTCGAAACACACGAGCTCATCAGCTTCAAAGTGGGACTCTCGCCTGAGCTCAGCAAAACGGCACAAACCACGCGGATCGCCTACCAGGATTTGGTCGGCCGCATTCAGACAATTCCAGGTGTGAAGACGGCTGACCTCACCACGCTGCTGCCTCTGAGCGGCCAGGATAACGGTGTGGCCTTCTGGGTGGGACCCACGGAACCAGGCTCGCTTGCAGAGGCGCCCCGCGCACAGACGTACTCCGTTGGCCCGGATTATTTCCGTGCCATGGGAATCCCTCTGCTTCGTGGACGTTCCTTCACTTTGGCCGATACTATGCATTCAGAGCTGGTGGGAATTATCGACAGCACGATGGCCGAAAAATACTTTCCCGGCAAGGACCCTCTGGGACAGAGCTTTTCTTTCTCACGGGTCGGTGCGTTCCGCATCATCGGCGTGGTTGGACACGTAAAGCACTGGGGCCTGGGCAACCCTGGTCCTTACGAGCGCGTGCAGGTCTATACGTCGCTCTACCAGATATCCGATGAGTGGTTGCCGGTCATGCGTCTAGACACCACCATCGTGTTGCGCTCGGCGCTCCCAATCGCCGCGCTGATGCCGGCAATCAAGGCGGCGGTTTACGGATCCGGCAACGCGCAGCCCATCTATGACGTGAAGACCATGCGGGAACGCGCTGCCACTTCCATGGGATCGCAGAGCTTCCCCATGATGCTGCTGGGGATTTTCGCCGCGCTGGCGCTGCTTCTGGCTTCGGTTGGAATTTATGGCCTGTTGGCCAATCTGGTGCAACAGCGCACGCGTGAAGTCGGGATCCGCATGGCCTTGGGCGCACAACAGGCGGACGTCTTTCGCATGATGATTGGACAGGGTCTAAAAATGACGTTGATTGGAGTTGCAATTGGCGTAGCGACAAGCCTTGTCCTCACGCCGGCCTTCTCCAGCTTCTCGCATTTGCTGTACGGAGTAAGGGCCAACGATCCTTTGACCGTGTTGCTGGCTTCCCTGCTTTTGACCGTAACCGCTGCGATGGCATGCTACATTCCGGCGCGTCGCGCAACTCGAGTGGTTCCAACGTCTGCGTTGAGGCAGGAATAAGCTCAACTATTTCCTCGGACGATCTGTCCGATTGCGATTTGCGTGATAAGTCAGCGCCACCAGGCATTTTCCCGCGTCATTCTTGCGTCTAAATCAGCGCCCTTGCGTCGCCTTGAGTTGGATGCCATCAGCGGCTTGTTTCAAGGAAAGTTCATCAATCATCTTGGTCACCAGCGCAGTCCAGCCGGTCTGATGGCTCGCTCCGACTCCTGCGCCCGTGTCGCCATGGAAATATTCATAAAACGGCACGTAGTCGCGCCAGTGCGGGTTCGACTGGAATTTTTCATTTGCCCCAAAGACCGCACGTC
>JBAVUZ010000411.1:0-1873 GCA_049697035.1 Candidatus Angelobacter sp.
CTTTAAAGACGCGCAGAAAGCGTTCGGCACAAGGCCGCGCTTCATCCCAAAAGCCGGTATTGAAAGCAGGCTGGCCGCAGCAAGTCTGGTCTGCTGGAAAATCCACCTCACATCCAATGCGCCGCAGGACTTTTACCGTATCCACGGCCACCTCTGGCTGTAACTGGTCGACAAAACACGGAATGAAGAGTGAGATTTTGCGGGCCATCTTTGCTATGGGCCATCTTTAGTTATGGGCCATCTTGGGACTTGCGCGATTCTAGCAGAATTGCGCTGCGCAGTTCATGAGTTGAAGCATTCGCATCTCATATTACTGAGGAATTACGCATGCCAGAATTCAAGCCGCTTGATGAAAAGATACAGAAGGCAATTGACAAGGCCCTATACGCCAATGGCAATCCTGCCGCGCAAAAAGCCAGGAATTTCCTGAACGGCACATGGCTGGGCGAGCCACTCCATGCGGCGCTTACGGATGTGCCCATTGGCGCCTGGACCGTAGCCATGGTTTTTGATGCCCTGGAGATGATTAACAGCCGCCATGAGTTTGCTGTGGCCGCGGACACATCTGTAGCTATAGGACTTGCCGGCGCGGCCGGTGCGGCAATCACCGGAGTCACGGACTGGTCTGACGTGGATCCTCCAGCCCGCCGCCTGGGATTGATTCATGGGCTTCTGAACGTAGGTGCTACCGCGCTCTTCGCCACGTCGCTCATCATGCGCAAAAAGAAGGCGCGCAATCAGGGCCGGGGATTTTCCGCCCTGGGTTACGCCCTGATGACATTCTCCGCCCATCTTGGCGGCAAGATGGTGTACGAACATCGAGTAGGAGTGGACCGCACAGCGGGAGAAACGTTCCCGGAAAACTTTACGGCAGTTCTGCCCGAATCCAAATTGCCGGACAATACGCCGACGCGCGCGATGTACCAGGGCACGCCCATTCTGCTTGTTCGTCGCGGGGAGCGCCTGTTTGCCATGGCAGAGACGTGCTCACATTTCAGCGGACCGCTCTCTGAAGGCAAGTTAGATGGCGACAGCATCGTGTGTCCCTACCACGCATCTCGTTTTGCTCTCAAAGATGGCCGGGTGCTGAACGGACCAGCGGTGCATCCGCAGCCATGCCTTGAGGTAAGAGCACGCGACGGGCAAATAGAAGTGCGCAGACCGCTGTCCGGGCGTGACGAGGGGATACTGGATAAACTCCTGCGAGCGGGTTAGAGCTTGCGCGATTGAGCGAAAACCGGAGTGGTGTAACCACGACCATCCCCTTGCCGCTCATAAGGTCGCCCGTTAGAATCACTGGCGTCGAGGAGATTCCCATGCCTCCTACCTCTACTAAAGGCAAGATTTGTTACATCGAAATTCCCACTACGGACATCCCTCGATCAGCCGAGTTCTACAAACGCGTTTTCGGATGGAATATCCGCACGCGCGGCAACGGCAGCACGGCTTTTGACGACGCTACCGGCCAAGTGAGCGGATCGTGGGTGCTCAAGCGCCCTCCGTCGCAACAGCCCGAGCTTTTGATTTATGTCATGGTGGATAGCGTCGCTGCAACGATTGAGCTGGTCAAGGCCAATGGTGGCGAAATCGTGCAGCCCATGGGCGCGGACGCGCCGGAGATCACTGCGCGCTTCCGTGATCCGGGCGGAAATGTGATCGGCCTCTACCAGCAACCCTCCTGAAATCGGCGAAGATGAGAGCGGAGGCGCTCAAAACAAAATGAGGACGCAGATTTTATTCGGCGTCCTCTAACCCGGATTTCTCACAAATAAATAGGAAAAAGCCGTTGTTCGTGGCATAAGTGATTTGTCAAAGAATCATTTAGCGCCAGAGGAGACAACGGCTTTTCTATGACAGAGTGTAATCAAGTCAG
>JBAVUZ010000412.1:0-2464 GCA_049697035.1 Candidatus Angelobacter sp.
TATGGAAGGCCGTTAGTCGCCCCAACATCATGATTAAAGTTCCCGGCACGCCTGAGGGCGTAGAACCGGTGCGCCGGCTTACCAGCGAATGCCTGAATATCAACATCACTCTGCTCTTCGCCCAGGAAGCTTACATTGCGGTCGCTGAAGCCTACCTCGATGGCCTGGAAGCTGCTTTGAAAGCAGGCAAGGATATCAGCGGCATCGCCAGCGTAGCCAGCTTCTTTGTCAGCCGCATCGATACTTTGGTGGACTCCAACATCGAAGAGCGTCTCAAGACCGCCAAGGGAGCCGACGCACAGCTCCTCGAGTCGTTGCGCGGCAAGGTTGCTATCGCCAACGCCAAGCAGGCCTATCGTTATTACCAGAAGATGATTGAAAGCCCGCGCTGGAAAGCACTGGCTGCGCGTGGCGCACAAAGCCAGCGGCTGCTCTGGGCCAGCACCAGCACCAAGAATCCAAAATATCGCGATGTGCTCTACATTGAAGAGCTGATCGGTCCGGACACGGTGAACACCATCCCGCCGGCCACGATGGACGCGTTCCGCGACCATGGAATCTTACGGCGGACGCTGGACAACGACCTCGCCGCTGCCGACAAGACCATGGCGGACCTGGAAAAGGCAGGGATATCCATGAAGCAAATCACCGGCAAGCTTCTTGATGATGCCATCAAGCTCTTTGATGATGCTTTCACTCAGCTCCATCAAGTTGTGGAGCAAAAGAGAGCCCGGCCGTGACCACCAAAACGAGTATCCAGTTACCCCGCTGGGAGTTTTCCGCACCACATACGCAGGCAGTGCAGTCAACGCTGAAAGACTGGCAGACGAACAACAAGGTGGCGCGACTTTGGCGCGGTGATCCTTCACTCTGGACCGGCGACGATGAAGATAAATGGGTTGGCTGGCTGCCAATTGTGGAAGACCAGCTTGCACATTTGAAGCAGTTGAATGACGCGGCCACAGACGCAGTAAAAGCAGGCTTTACGCACGCGTTATTGCTGGGCATGGGCGGCTCAAGCCTGTGTCCTGAAGTATTGAAGATCACCTACGGCAGTCAGCCGGGACATCCCGAGCTGCATGTTCTGGATTCAACCGATCCAGCGCAGATCAAGTCCATTGAGAGCCAGGTCGATCTATCGAAAACGCTGTGCATTGTGGCCAGCAAGTCCGGCAGCACGCTGGAACCGAATATCTTCAAGCAATATTTCTTTGACCGGATGCAGCAAACAGTCGGGAAGGATAAAGCCGGCGAGCACTTCATCGCCATCACCGATCCCGGCTCCAAGATGCAACAGGTGGCGGAGCGTGATCAGTTCCGCAAAATTTTCTTCGGCGTTGCCAGCATCGGCGGGCGCTATTCTGCCCTCTCCAACTTTGGCATGGTCCCGGCCGCCATCATGGGACTCGATCTCAGAAAATTTCTTCAACGCACCAATGAAATGCTCCAAGCCTGCAAACCGGAAGTTCCGGCAGATCAGAATCCGGGAGCAGTTCTGGGCGCAATTCTGGGAACACTGGGAAATCTTGGCCGAAACAAAGTCACAATTATTACGTCGCCAGGAATTCATGATCTGGGCGCGTGGCTGGAACAGCTCATCGCTGAGAGTACAGGAAAGATCGGCAAGGGGCTTATCCCTGTAGACCGTGAGGCGCTAGGAGCGCAGGAAGTTTACGGCAATGATCGCATCTTTGTTCATCTGCGGCTTGCCGATGAGCCCGACTCGGCACAAAAGCAAAAGCTGGAGGCTCTCAAAAGCGCGGGCCATCCCGTTATTGAGATTGAACTGGCTGATACTTACGATCTGGGGCAGGAATTCTTCCGCTGGGAAATTGCCACGGCGGTAGCAGGATCGATCCTGAAAATCAATCCCTTCAACCAGCCAGACGTGGAAGCCAGCAAGATCGTCACGCGCCAATTGACGGAAGCTTATGAGAAAAGCGGAAAGCTCCCGGAAGAGGCGCCGCTGTTCGATGATGGCACCATCAAGCTATTCACTGACGAGCGTAATGCGGCCAACCTGAATAAGCTTGTCGGCACTGATCGCTCTCTCACTGGCTTTCTGCGGGCGCATCTCAGCCAGTTCAATCCCGGCGATTACATGGCCGTGTTGGGATACATCGAGATGAACCGCGCGCATGAAGAATCATTGCAGGCGATGCGCCATGCCGTACGCGATCGCAAGCACGTGGCAACCTGCCTGGGCTTTGGCCCGCGTTTCCTGCATTCGACAGGACAGGCCTATAAAGGTGGCCCGAACACCGGTGTGTTCCTGCAGATCACCTGCGACGATGCGAATGATCTTCCCGTGCCCGGACAGAAGTACACATTCGGAATCGTAAAAGCGGCGCAGGCCCGTGGAGATTTTCAGGTGCTGGCGGATCGCAAGAGGCGAGCGCTACGTGTGCATCTGCCGAAGGATGTGAAAGCAGGGGTAGAAAGCTTGCGTCGAGCTGTGATGAAT
>JBAVUZ010000413.1:0-4285 GCA_049697035.1 Candidatus Angelobacter sp.
TGGCCTGCGACCTGGCGGTATTGGAAACACGTCCCGGCGATCGCGCTGATTACGCTGACAGCCTTACATATTTTGTGCGCCTACGGATGTTGCAAGAGGGCTTTTCGCTGGGCATAGATTTTGCTGCGTCCACTTCTCTGGGATTGCGGGTGCGCACAATCTTGACTACGCCAAAACCTGTGGCTTGGTGGAAAGGGTGTTCGCGGGCGGCGGCAGGGCTGGCCTTGGTCGCTGCTTTCGGCTTTCTCGCGCCATCCATTGCTTTGTTCGCGGGCTTTGCTGAGCCACTTGTTGGGCCCATTGCGAATCAGTCACCGGTGAATGCGACAGGGCATTCCCGCAATTCCCAGCATATCCCACGCCGCGTGACGGCTTTGGAAACGCCTAAGGATTCCCTGACCACGCTGCATACACGCACCTACGTTTCAGAAACTCCCGTTTACACCATGACCAGCAACTCAAATTCCGCTGCAGGTTCGGCAGGATCTTCCTCAGTAGAGGCAGAATCCCCGGCTTGGCGGGAAAATCGGCCGGCTATCCAACATCCGTCTGTTTCCAGCGTGGTTCGTTCCACTCTCGGCGAAATCGCGACCCGAGGAATTCATGTCGGTCGAGGCCGCGACCGTGATGACCACTAATCGCTCTAAGTCTATGGTTTTCGGTCGGTAATTTTATATCTTAATACATTAAGAGTATATTCAAAACAATTCTTAATGTCTTAAGACACCTAGGTCGTCTACGATTTAGGTATCAAATCTTGGCGGTGATGAATGATGCAGAGCACTTTAGTCGCAGCTCCGGGCAGCCTGTCGGCAGATGCAGGCTATTCCGAGCATGTGAACCCGCAATGGGTAAAGCTCCTCAGCTTGCTGGAAATGAATGTCCGGTACGAACGTTGCGTGGGCGCAGAGCTGTTTACGTCCGACGGCGGGCGAATTCTGGACTTCCTCTCCGGCTACTGTGTACATAATCTGGGTCATAACCATCCGAGAGTGATTGCGGCGTTGCATGAAGAGTTGGACCGCAGCGGCCCAGCGATGTTGCAAAGCCATGTTCCAGAACTCGCGGGGGAACTGGCTGCAGAACTCTGTCGGCTTGCTGGCGGTCGACTGCAGAAGGTTTACTTCTGCAGTTCTGGCAGCGAAGGGGTTGAGACTGTAATCAAGTTCGCCCGACTCTACACCGAAAGAGCTGGTTTACTGTATTGCGCCGGCGCATTTCACGGTTTAACGTGCGGTGCGCTTTCCCTGATGGCGGATTCAACCTGGGCCCAGGGTTTTGCGCCGCTGCTGCCCTGCGCCGAGAATGTGCCCTTTGCCAATCTGGCCGAACTGGAAACCAAAATAGCCACAAAGAAGTTTGCTGCATTTATTGTGGAACCAATCCAGTCTGAAGCCGGCGTGCGCGTACCGCCGGACGACTACCTTCGCGCCGCGCAGGCGTTATGCAAGAAATATGGCACGCTTTTTGTGCTCGATGAAGTCCAGACCGGCCTTTACCGAACTGGGCCCTTTCTGGCCGCGCATCATTGGGGCCTCGATCCCGATATGGTGGTGCTGGCAAAAGCGCTGAGTGGCGGTCTTGTACCCAGCGGCGCAGTGCTGATGTCCGATGAAATCTATGATTCGGTTTACAGTTCACTGGGCCGGTCCATCATTCATACGTCGACGTACAGCGAAAACGGTTTGGCCATGCGTGCCGGGCTGGCGACTCTCCAGACACTGCAAGATGAAGGATTGGGAAAGCGGAGCGAGATGCTGGGCCGGCTTCTGCGCCAGTTATTAACAGACGCTATTTCCGGCTACGAGATGGTGGCCGAAGTGCGCGGTCTGGGAATGCTCAACGGAATTGAGTTCCGGCGTCCGGAGAACTGGCAGCTTCGCGTTCCGTTTGAAGCCTTCCGCAAGATCCATGAAGGCATGTTCGGACAGATTATTGTAGGCAAGCTTTTCCGTGACCATAATTTCCTAACGCAAATGTGCGGCAACAATTTCATGGTACTGAAGGCAGCGCCGCCACTGATGGTGAGTGAAGAACAAATTGCGGTTTTTGTGGGCGCAGTAAAGACGGTGGTGGAAGAAGTGCATTCCTCGTCTTGCTTCTGGATGGATGCGCTGCATTTGGCGCGGCGGGCGGTAAAAATCTGAAGGCTTTGCCGCAGGCACAATGAACGAAACAGAATTAGGTGACTATGCGAATTATTGGAGCGGGAAGCGCATTTCCCGGAAATGTTTATAAGCAGCAGGAAATCACTTCCGCGTTGAAGGAAACCTGGCAATCTCAGCTGGATAATCCTGACGTATTGGATCGTCTTCATAGCCGCTGTGGCGTCGAGCGGCGGCATCTGGTCCTGCCGTTGGAAGCTTATGATCGCGTAACCACCTGGGGACAGGCCAATGACTTGTGGATTGACGCAGCGCAGACGCTGGGCCGCGACGCGATTTGCCGCGCCATCACGCCGTTGGGGATTTTGCCTCGTGATATTGACGCACTATTTTTTGTCTCGGTCACCGGCGTAGCCAGCCCATCGATTGACGCGCGGCTGGTGAATCGAATGGGATTGTCTCCCAACATCAAACGTGTTCCGATGTTTGGACTGGGCTGTGTGGCCGGCGCCGCAGGTCTGGCCCGCGCGGCAGATTACGTCCGCGCTTTCCCCGATCAGGTTGCGGTGGTGCTGGCCGTGGAACTCTGTTCTCTCACCTGGCAGCGCGACGACGTGAGTGTCGCCAACATGATTTCTACGGGACTCTTTGGTGACGGCGCCGCTGCTGCCGTGGTTGCGGGGCACAATACGGAATTCGAGGGACCAGAAATCCTGGCGACAAAATCAGTGTTCTATCCCGGATCGGAACACGTGATGGGCTGGGACATTTCTGAAACTGGTTTCCACATAGTTCTCTCGCCCGATGTACCGAAAGTTATCCGTGAAAACCTGGGCGGCGACGTGGATACATTCCTGGCAGAGTCAGGAATCAAACGCAGCGACATCGCGAGTTGGATCATTCACACGGGCGGTCCGAAAGTTCTTGAGGCGGTCGAAGACAGCCTGGACCTTGCGCCCGATGCCCTGAAACTTTCCTGGGAGTGCTTAAAGCAAGTTGGCAATCTTTCGTCAGCGTCAGTGCTGGTGGTGTTGCAGGAAGTGCTGGCGCACCATCGCGGCAAGCCGGGAACTTACAGCGTGCTGGCGGCCATGGGGCCTGGTTTCTGCTCTGAACTGTTACTGCTTCATTGGTAAAAGGGATGGAAAAAATTTTAGATACAGACGTATTTGTAGTTGGCGGCGGCCCGGCTGGCCTTGCTGCGGCCATTGCCGCAAGCCAGCATGGACTGCGGGTGATAGTCGCTGACCGCGCACAACCGCCAATCGATAAGGCATGCGGAGAAGGATTGATGCCGGACAGCCTGGATGTTCTGGCTCGGCTGGGCGTTTCGCTGGATGGATGCGAAACAGGGACTTTTCACGGGATCAAGTTCGTCGGACCAGAAAGCTCCGTTGCTGCGGAGTTTCCCCAGGGCCGCGGACTCGGTATTCGGCGTGTACTGTTGCACCAGTTATTGCTGGAGCAAGCGCAAACATGCGGTGTAGAGATGCTTTGGGGCGCTCGCGTTTCAGCGATACGGAACGATGCAGTTTTAGTGAACGGAAGAGCGATCACTTGCCGCTGGATCGTCGGCGCCGATGGACAAAATTCCCGTGTTCGCGACTGGGCAGGGCTTTCAGCTGGAAGCGGCCGCACGCAGAGGATCGGATTGCGTCAGCATTTTCGGGTGCGTCCCTGGAGTGAATACGTTGAAATCTACTGGGGTAACCACGGACAGGCTTATGTCACGCCGGTGGGTAGCCGTGAAGTTTGTGTTGCGTTGATCTCGCGGCCAAAATTTCATTCGTTTCGTGAGGGATTAAATGAGTTTCCTGAACTGGCTGTTCGCCTGAACGATGCGGATTCTTCCACTAGAGCTATGGGCGCATTAAGTATTTCTCGCCAACTGAAGCATGTATGTCGCGGGAATGTGGCTCTGATCGGCGAAGCGTCAGGATCTGTGGATGCGATCACTGGGGAAGGGATGGCCCTGGCTTTTCGGCAAGCGTTGGCTCTAGCTCCGGCACTGGTTGCAGGTGATCTTTCTAATTATGCGGATGCCCACAACAAGATCAATAGTCTGCCAGAATTTATGTCCCGAAGCATGTTGCTGATGGACCGTAGCCGCTGGCTGCGACAAAAGAGCTTGCGTGCCCTCTCGCGACAGCCCAGCCTCTTTGCTCGGATGCTCGCAATCC
>JBAVUZ010000414.1:0-1683 GCA_049697035.1 Candidatus Angelobacter sp.
TTCCATTCGTGAGCAGGGGCGATCCTGGCGTAAATCTTTCCGCCTGAGGGCATGGCATCGGCGGCATTCAGCAAAAGATTGGCGCACATTTGTCGCAGTTGATGAGGGTAGGCCGCAAGATGTGCTCCCTTGCGGTAGCGCGTCTTCACAGAAATCTCCTGCGAGTCAAAACGTGATTTATAAAAATTGAGCACGGAACGCAACAATTCCGGTACGTCTGTGTCTTCAGGATCGCCAGAGTCTCGCAGTTCCATGGCCGCATGCAGGATCTGAGAGATTCGCTGGACCTCGTCGCGGGCCAAAGCCAGATATTGGCGGCTTTTTTCCTTGAGAGTTCCTTCTTGTTCGATGAGGTAGTGAAGTTGGTGAAGAGCCTCAAGCGGGTTATTGATCTCGTGCGCAAGAGACGAGATTCCGTTCTCATTTTCCGCCGGAGGAGGACGATTTACCAGCCGCTGATTTCCCCCGGAATTGCCGGACGAAATAACTGTGCTCTTGACCGCCATGGGATTCGGCCCTTTGTTTAGTTCGATACCAGACATAAGACCGCGGTTGCCATCAGGGAAGCAGCAGCTCTCGATTCCATGCGGTCAAACGCCAATCCTGTTGAAAACAATGAAGGAGCCGAGGTGGATTATTTCGATGCCTGCCTCAATCCCGATTCAATCAGTTTGCCGGCATCCGCCTCATCAAAGCTTTCTACCGCGACGACGGCGTTGCCGGTCTGCTGAATAAAGATTGGCCCATCAGAGCTTGTGTAGTGATCCAGGCCCGGAGTGTTCCCTTTATCAGCAACGTGACGGATATCAGCAACGTGACGGAGCGACTCATAGCGTTTGGGCAGAGCAGCTGCATAAGCCTTGGCAAATTCCTGCGCTGCGGCTTCCGTCGCCCACTTGGAAACATAAAACAGGCCGATGTGCGCAGAAGAGTTGCGATCTGGCGGTTTTGCTCCCTTGCGCCCGGCAGCGTAATAGGATCCGCCACGCCATTCCGGGCTCAGGCGTTTATCGAGCGTTTCGTCGGCATAGATACGCAAAAGCAGGCTTACATCAAGCTGGCCGACCGCTCCTGCGTCATAGGGCTCATAATCTTTTTTCAGAAAACCCAGGTCAGGCAGCAGCAGCGGCGGCACGCGATGTCCCGCAAGATATTCCTTGGGCTCCATGATTTCACGCGTGGTCTCAGGCATGCGGCCCAGCACGCCGGTATAAGCGAGCTGTTTGCCGCCGGTCACCAGCAGGTCTCTGATGAACTGCATGCCTTGACGATAGGGAAACGCCAGCTCTTCCTGCAAAAGCAAAGGCGCGCTGTCAAAAACCGGGCTGCCGCGGCTTTTGTCCATGGAAGCCTGCATCAGGTCGACAACCTGCGGCGCCTTTTCCACGCTCCCGCCCTGCGGGGCCAGCACGTAGTCCAGCAGTACAATCATTGCCTGGCCTTCCAGCACGGCGCTGCGGCAGGTTGAATCCTCGTCATTGCGGACCAGTTCATCCAGGTCATCAAGCCCGTGCTTCTCTACCTCTTCATCGTGCTTGCTCATCTTTTCCAGGTTGAAGCTCTGGTCCTGGAGCGCGTGAGTGAGTTCATGGGCCATGACCGGACGCTGCATTTCCGGCTCATTCCAGTCCAGCAGATTCATGGTGCGCGTTTTTTCGTCGTAGTAACCGGCCACCTGTTCCG
>JBAVUZ010000415.1:0-1589 GCA_049697035.1 Candidatus Angelobacter sp.
CTGGCATACCGCTTCGAGCAATTTGAATAACAAGCCTTGGTAAAGGTGGCAGGAAGATCTCTATCCGGAACGCCTGGAGAAAATGATCGGTCTGCAAAGTCCAGGCGTCTTGTACCATTTTGCATGAACAAGTAGGTGAGCTATGTCGAACGCGCCCGAGCTGATGGATGCGCTGCTGGACTCCTGGGACCGGAACAATACAATACTCATTAACCTGCTTCGCGCCATTCCGAAAGACGCATTTGGAACCAGGGCAATGGAGAGCAGTCCGTCTGTCAGCGAACTTTTTGGGCATATCCATTATGTGCGTCTTGTATTCATCTCTGAGGACGTTCCCGAATTAGCCGTTGATCTACCTGGCGAAGAGTGGGCGGCTGAGCCTGATCGCGGTCGCATGGCGCAGCTCCTAAAAAATAGCACAAAGGCGGTGCGGGACGCGGTGAAAAGCAGAGTGGAAACAGGCCGGGCCATGGACGTGCATTACGACCATCCAATTCTGCTGCTTCAGCACATGATCTGGCATGAAGGCTACCATCATGGACAGATCAAGCTCGTCCTTAAACTGGCAGGGCACCCGTTGAGCAATGAGGACGCCGGGCCAATCAGCTGGAAGGTTTGGATGCGCAAGACGAGAGCAAATAACATTTGAAGCGGTCTCCTAGGTAGCGTGAACTTAAAAGGCAAGCACAAGGTCCCTCCGTCCTACTCGCGCGCTGGTAAAAGCGCGCGCTCGCTTAACGGACATCGGGATGACGAGTTGGAAAAGCGTCACGTAGCCCGCTAAAACTGCTGTAGACAATAGTCTTAAAAGGAAATTACACATGGAAATCAAACGAGCAGGCTCGCAGCCATCCGGTAAAGGTCCGACAGACTGGTTCACCGGTACAGTAAGGATCGATCCGCTATTTCAAGTACCCGATCCGGCGTTTGTTCAAGGCGCCAGCGTAACCTTTGAGCCGGGTGCCCGGACCGCATGGCACACGCATCCGCTGGGACAGACGCTCATCGTGACTGCGGGCTGCGGCCGCGCGCAACGGTGGGGCGGCCCTGTTGAAGAAATCCGGCCCGGTGACGTGGTCTGGTTCTCTCCGGGCGAAAAACACTGGCACGGCGCCGCGCCAGCGACGGCCATGACGCACATCGCCATTCAAGAAAAGAAGGATGGCAAGGTTGTGGACTGGATGGAACATGTGAGTGACGAGCAGTACAAGGCCTGACATAATTCCATAACAATGACAGCACTTACGGAATGGCAAAACTTCTACGTAATCGTCGGATCATCTGCCGGCGCCTTGATTGGATTGCAGTTTGTGGTGATAACGCTGATCGCCGCCATGCCCATAGGACGCGGTACGGCACAGGCGGGAGCAGCGTTTTCCACCCCGAACGTAGTTCATTTTGGCGCGGTGCTGCTCCTGGCAGGAATTTTAAGCGCTCCCTGGGGGGCGATCCTTCCTGCGGCAGTTGTATGGGGTCTTCTGGGACTCAGCGGCATTGTGTATGAGATCATCGTGGCCCGGCGCATGCATGTGCAACGTGTGTACAAGCCGGTGTTTGAAGACTGGCTGTTTCATGTATTGCTGCCGCTC
>JBAVUZ010000416.1:0-12378 GCA_049697035.1 Candidatus Angelobacter sp.
TATCGCTCGTCTTCGCTCCATTCCAGCATGTGCGATTTCAGCGTGGAACAAACCGCAACGGGCGTTGTTTCTGTCATGCCCCAGACCTGGATCAGCGGAAGGCCGCGCGCGTCAAGCTTGCGAACCAGCGCTTCCGGTACTGCTGTGCCGCCTACAAAGCCGCGAAATTTTGGCGCTATCTTCCAGCGCGTGGGACCTTTTTCCAGTGCTGCTTTTTCCAGAGCTTCCAGAATTCCCGCCCAGACCGTGGGGACGGCCGTTGCCAGCGTGACCTGCTCTGAGCTGAACAGATCAAGGATTGACGGTGCATCGAGCTGCCGGCCCGGCATTACAAGCTTGCAGCCCAGCATAATGGCGACATGCGGAAGTCCATGGGCATTGGCGTGGAACATTGGCGCCAGCGCCATGGCAACGTCATGCTGGGAGACGCAGAATGCGTCGGGCAGGGAAAAAGCCAGTGCATGCAGAATGAGCGCGCGGTGTGAGTAGAGCACGCCCTTCGAGTTGCCGGTTGTGCCGGAGGTAAAGCACATGGCGGCTGCATCGTTTTCTTCAGCGCGCGGAAATTCATAGTCACCGCTGGCCGAAGACAACAAGTCTTCGTAGCTTTCCGTGCCCAATGGTAGAGTCTGCTTCTCCTGGCCCACAACAAACACCCGATCCAGCTTTACCTTGTCGCGAAACTGCTCAAACAGTGGCAGCAGCACGTCATCCACAATCAGAAAACGGTCCTGCGCATGATTTACGATGAATGCCAACTCCTGCGGATGCAGCCGCAGATTCAGCGTGTGCACCACGCCGCCCGCGCTCGGAGCTCCGAAGTAAGCTTCCAGATGAGCGCTGTGGTTCCAGCAAAGCGTCGCCACGCGATCGCCCGGTTGGAGCCCTGCGCGGTGTAATGCCTCCGCCAGCGCCTTGGCCCGCTTATAAAAATCCAGGTAGGTGTAACGCTGCAATCCGCCATCCGGAAGCCGCGAGACAATTTCAACATTAGGATAAGTCTTGGGAATTCGCTCCAGGATAGCTTGCAGCGTGAGCGGGTAATCCATCATGGATCCCTTCATTGCGAAAAGCCCTCCGGAACGTTGATGATTGGCTCTGACGCCAACGAAACGCGCCTATACTAGCACGATTCTTCAGCGCGCTCTGTCGCCGCTGGCTTATACTGCTCCCGCCATGAAACTCAACCGCATCGTCTGCCTGTTATTCCTGATCGCACTCTGTTCCGCCGGCATGCTGGCGCAAAACACCTTTACTGTCGGCACCGCCACGGCCGCTCCCGGACAAAAAGCTACTGGCACGCTGGAAATTCCCGCAGGAGTTGACGCAGCAGCGTCAATTCCCGTTGTCGTTGTTCGCGGGAACAAGCCCGGGCCGGTTCTGGCGCTGGTTTCCGGCGCGCACGGGACGGAATATGCGTCGATCATCGCGCTGGAAAAAGTTATTCAGTTGCTCGATCCGACGCAGGTGTCGGGGACAGTCATCATTCTGCCGCTGGTCAACATCGCGTCTTTCGAGCAAAAGGTGCCGCACGTGAATCCCGTGGACGGCAAGAGCATGAACCGCTTTTATCCCGGCAAGCAGGATGGCACGCAGACCGAGCGCGTTTCTTACGCTATCACCAAACAGGTCGTCGAGCGCTGCGACTATCTTGTCGATTACCACGGCGGCGATATCGACGAAAATCTGCGTCCTTACTCTTACTGGCCAAAGTCAGGCGACGCCAAGCATGACGCCATTACGCGAGACATGGTGCTCGCCTTCGGCCTGGATCACGTCATCGTTTGGAGTGACCGGCCCAAAGATCCCGCAGCATCGCGCTATCTTGATAACACGGCCAACACTCGCGGCAAGCCGGCCATTGCCGTGGAAGCAGGATACTCCGGCACCGTACAGACCGATGATGTCGCGCTGCTGGCCAATGGCACTCTAAGCCTCATGCGCTATTTAAAAATGCTGCCCGGGGCTCCCGCGATGGTGGAGCATCCCGTGTGGCTTGGCAAAGTTGATACCGTGGCCAGCGACCAGCCGGGGATTTTTTATCCGCTGGTGCAGCGCGGAACATATGTTGAAGCAGGAATGAAAATCGGCTACGTCACTGATTATTTTGGCAAGGCGATTTATGAAGCCCGCTCGCCCGCCGCTGGAGTGGTGCTCTACATCTGCGGAGTGCCGTCAATGAAAAAAGGTGACACGGTGGCCAACATCGGTGAGATCACGACCACACCTTGAACCGTGTTTACTTTTCTTTGCGGTTGTACTGCCATCGCTGGATAAAGTAGATACCCCAGAGAGCGGCAGCAAAGGCACAGACAAAGAAACCTGCGCTTGGATCACCACGAAAGAGGACCCAGACGATCTTATGGTCCTCGATTTTGAATATGCCGGCCAGGAGACTATAGAACGTTGCCATCCAAAGGAATTTTGTATGGGCGGGCAATGGCGTGGTACGGCTGCGGGCATATAGATAGAACAGCCAGAAGAATACCGCCATTGCTATGAATATCGGCCCCCGACTACCGCCACCGGAAGCCGAGCTGCTCCAGACGATCCAGATGATCTTGCCATTTTGAATGCGGAAGAGAAACAGCATCAGGGTACTGATCACGGCCAGCCAGAAAAACGAGCTTCGCGTTTCTGTGACCAGCCGGGCGCGCTCCAGCGCCAGCTTTTCCCTTTCGGCGTTAAGCCCGGCGTCCAGTTTTGGGACAGCGGCTTTCAGGCTATCCAGCGGGCCGGCAGCGGAGCGGGCGGATTTTTCAAAATCCGGGTTCTCGCGAAAAAAATCCTCCACCAACATCCGTGTAGCCGCACTGGCCTCGCCGGAAAAATAGGCCGGCAGCAGATCAACAATGACTTCGCGCTCCAGCTTCATGGGCGCACCTCCTGGAAAATTTCTCTGGCATGCATCAGCTTCAATCGCGCGCGATGAACCTTCACCTTCACCGTGGTCACCGGCAGCTTGAGCGCCTGCGCAATCTCTTCATATGGCATTTCTTCCTGTACGCGCATCAGCAGCGCGGCGCGGTCCACCTCAGAGAGTTGGCGCAACGCCGCCAGCACCGCGGAAAGTTCAGCTTTGTGTTCAGTCCGGGTCGCCAGGCCCACGGATGGGTCGGGCATGGATTCTTCCAACTCAGTCAGCCGGTTGTTGCGGCGCAGATGGTCGCGGTACAGGTTGCGCGCAATCGTAAACAGGTAGGCTTTGACCGTTGCTTCCCTGATCTTGCCGCGTGAGGTCCACGCGCGCACAAAGGTCTCTGAAGTAATGTCGTCAGCCAGGGCCGCGTCGCCGCAAAGGAACAGCACAAAGCGATGCACCTGCGGCGCATAGCTTTGGTAGAGGCTATGGAAATCCATCATCGGCGGCCTTGGACGGTAATGATACGCAGAAATGCGGCAGAAGTTACGCTGCGGAGTAAATCGGTGGGAATCAGGGCAGGCGATGGGCAAAATCCGTAGCGCATCCCGCATGGAGAAGGCCGTCTCAATCGGCTGCAAAACCAAAAGCCGGACTCGCGAAGAGCCCGGCCTTTGTCTATGCTATTTCCTCCCCCAGGAAACAGCAGCAGCTATCCACTACCAGAGAGGTTTCCCTGACTGGTCGCGGAAGTTGTATGTGTCGTTCCCGATTTCTACTGACTTCGCTATGAGTGCGATCTTGCCTTCATACGTAATCTTAGAACCGACGACTGTCACCTTGTCGCCTTTGTGGATATTGATCTCATATTGCTTCATGAAGGTGGCAGGAGCCAGATGTACCTCAATGCTTCCGGTCTCACTCTTCACCGTGATGTGTGAACCCACGGTGCCGGTCACAGGACACTCAAAATCTTTCGTCTCCACCACCACGCCATGCATTGTCTGCTCGCTGGTTGGGGCGTAAGTGTAGCTGACGGGTTTCGGGGAGTTCTTTTCCTGGGAAACAAGAGTAATTGCCGCTCCTGACAGAAGCAGTGCGAATACCCCTAAGAGAATTCTGGTAAATTTCATCACAGCCTCCACGAAGCATAAGTATCCGCGAAGGACAATTTTCCGGCTGTGACCGCGGTCACAGTTCCTGAAATCTGTGCTGGCGCCTGTTTCGTCAGATGATGCCCGGCTGCTTCACGGAAAGTAGCATTCCTGTCGGCTTTTCAGTGAGCTATTTCACCCAAAGCCCTGGGTTTACCAGCCGCCTCCGCCCCCGCCGCCACCACCACCGCCGGACGACCCCCCTCCGCCCGACCCAGAAGATGATCCTGGAGCAGTGGAAGACGAAGAGATCGCGCTGGAAAACGAACTGCTGAAGCTCGAGGTAAAAGTCGTTGCGGAAAATGATCCAAAGGACGCGCCGGAATACCATGAAGGCGAATAAGCCGCGTCTCCTCCGGAGCCACCGACCGTAGCTGCCTGGGCCAGCACCTGGGAGAATTGCTGGGCCCATGCGTGCTCAACGCCCATGGCAAAAGCGTAAGGAAGGAAGCGTTCAAAGAGCTGTGGCGTCTTATCCGGGCGAGCGATGGTTTGCAGGCGATCGCCATCGACAGCCGTCAGAAACATTTTGAAGCCTTCCACGCGGTCCATCAGGGCGCGTCCGGCAAGTGTGGGAGCTTTCAATAGATGGTGAAAAAGAATGTTGATGCTGATGGCGGCGGCAATTAAACCAGAGGCAGCCACACCGCAGGCCCAGATCAGCATACCCAGCCCAAGGCATTCCCCAATGACAAAAGGGATACTGAAGAGGGTAAGGAATGTGGCCTGCCCAGCACCCAGCACGCCCGCCGTTCGCACGCTCTTCCACGCACGAATTACGCCGCTCACCAGCGCATAAACGCCAAAGCTCCATCCCGTAAGCCAGACGGACATAAAGAGCGCTACGGGCATGCGCGAACCCCCGCTCAGCCAAACCATTATCACGATCGTAAGCAGAGACAGGACAATCCCAGGCCAGAGATAACGCGCGTTGGTGCGAAAACTGGTGGTCTCTATGGTGGCGTGGAGATTTGTTTCCAGGCCTTTGCGCGCTCGCAACAGCACTTCATGGTTCTTGTTCTCCAGCACCAAAGGACTGCCATCTTCAAACAACGTTCGCGCCAGACTCTTTTCGTCCGCGGAAAGTCTGCTGTCTTTGTCTGTGGCGTTCTTTCTGCGCACAAGCTTGTAGGTCTTGGATTCATCCTGCTCAATCGTGAGATAGCCCTTGGCAGCCAGGCCCATGATTGCGGCTGTAAACCCTTTTTCGTCACCGCCCATGCGCTCCAGAAAACGTATGGCGGCGGGTGACATGTTGTCCGGCGGTTCGTAAAGAGGAACAATCGTCCCGCTCGCAGGGTCCCTGCCCACCATTCCCCAGATCATCACGTAATAAAGAAGGGCAACGATCAAGCCGGCGAGTCCAACGAAGGTTGATTTGTTGTCAGCGATGAACCATGCGCGCTTTTGTTCCGCAGTGGGCTCGGCGATCAGGCCTTTGGGCCAGCTCACCGCAATCGTAAGCCCTTGCTCGGGAACAAGATTTTCAGCGCGAAACGTGGGATTACCGTCTTCATCCTTCTGCGCCGTGGCATGGCCCTTATCGCCCTGATACCCCGAATAACCGCTCAGGTCTGTTATCTGGCTTCGTACATTTGACGGCAGCAATACCGTGGCGGTGGCCACGTCAATGGGAAACTTCCATGCGTTGCCGGTTACGTTCCAGTAAAGCTCATCGTGGTCATGGAAAAAACCAAGCTGGCGATTGGTGCGATATGCAAACTGGTAGGTGTGGTTGCCGGGCGGCAGGTCATAGCTGGAACTGCCAAAGTAGACTCGAATACCGTTGCTCAAATCCTCAGTGTGGTAGGGCTCTGAATTGCCGTCACGGCGCACGCTGGTGACATCAAAAAGCACAGAATAGCGGTTGCCGGCGCGGTCACTGTAGCGCGTTGGAAAATCGCGATAGATACCGTGGACAATGTCGACGCCCCCAGACTCAACCATAATGGTCTCAACCACCTGCATGCTGCCATCTGAATTCACGGTAATGCGGGAATCAAATGAGCGGATTGCTTCGGTCTGGGCGGCAGCCGGAACGGCCGTCAGCAAGACCAGCAGACAGAGTCTAAGCATGTTCTTCATGGACTTCAGTGAATGACTATATCGCTGCTTCTATTCCGGTAGGAAGAACAAATTTTGTCTAACTCAAAACTCCCGTAACGGCGCAGCCTGGTCATGGCCTACCCCTCCGGCAACTATCTCTGCGCGGTAATAGTTTTCTCTGCGCATGGGACAGCCGGCCATTCGTCGCAGCATTGCCATTTGGCCTGTGTGTGTCAATGCGTCGGCAACTGGACCCTGAAAAAGCTTTTCCGGCGAAGCAGCCAGAGGCGCGTCTGACGCCAGATAGCCATCAAAGGCTTCCAGGGTTTTGAAAAAACGCTTTACTTCGTCCGGCCACGGCAGCGGCTCGGAATCATGCCACGCCTGCTTGCCTTGCGCGATGGAAAGCGCCCAGTCAAAAAGATCGCCCATGTGGGCCAGTATGTGGACCGGAGTACGGCCTTTTTCTCCCGTGTTGAACGTGGCAAAGCTTTCCGGCGCATCGCGCAGCGTCTTTCCCGCACGGTAGGCCAGCGTTGCCAGGGTGTGCCGCAGAAGTTGCCGCCCAGACTCATTTGTAGGCTGAGATGTCGCCACCATCGTCGCTCCTCAATTGGAAATACTTTGGATCTGCTTTGATCTTTGATGAATAGATGGCGGAGGTCAAGCGGCGGCTCAATATTTCTGTTGGCAGAGTCTGACGGGTCGAATGATTATAAGGCTACGCTAAAATCTTCTTCTTCGTCGATGGCTGGCAGGGCGTAAAGCGCAACCTTGAATGGCGCCAGAGTGATATCGGGCGCGCTGCGCACCAGTTCGAAATAGACTGAGTCTTCACACTTGATGCACTTGGGAAAGAACTGATCGCGCAGCAGGGTAACTTCGTGCGCCAGACGATGGTTCCGGTGATACACGCGGTAAATGCCGCTTTCCAGTATTTTGTCACCGCAACGGAATTGCTTTGCGTTCTTCAATATCTTTTCCTGTGATTTCAGCAGACGCAATTTCCGCTTACCATTCCTCATATGGGGCTCGAACCAACCGGTCAATTGGATGCTGCTGGTGGACAGCTAAGTTGTGTAAATTCCTGCATCTATTGCAGCGCAAAAAATCAGCGCCGACAAGTCGCCTGTTTTCAATCAGTTACTCTCCATGCAACTAATCAGCTCTGAAGCGTCATCAAAAATTCCGAAAACGATTGTGTGAAGGAGCCAAGAAATTAGTTAATGAACGAACCGAACGAACCAAAAAGTAAAACACCGAACGTCCCCGTTCAGGCCGCCCAGAGCCCCGCGGCAAAAGCACAAAAGGTGCGCAGCTCGCGTTATGAATGGGAAAGCAAGAGCAACAATGAAAATGAAAAGGCCGCCGGAGCATCCGGCGCGTCGCGCAGATCGCTTCTCACATCCGCCAGGGCGATGTTGAGAAGGGTCTTTTCAGGAAACCGCGGCGAGCGCACTCGTAGCTTTTTCGATAACGACGATGACGCCAGCCCCAGCGCGGCTTGATCACTTAGTGTAGGAACCTCTTCAGCATCACCGTCCGGTCGATATCAAGCCAGGCTTTCCAGCTCTGTTCGGAAACGCCTGGATATTTTTGCCTGCCAAACGTGATCCATGCGTTGCGGTAACGGCGCCACTCGTCTTCGCTCTTCTTGACGCCTTGGCGCGTCACCGTCCCCCATTGCGCAACGTCGCCGGTTTGCGTGCGCTGATAAGCAGCGTTTTCGTCGGCTTCAGCACGTTGGAATTCCCCGACCGTATATTTGGGCAGCTCGCCGCCTTCAAACGCCTGCAGGGAAGAGAGCAGATTGTTTTTGAAGAATATTTCTTCCTGGATTTCAAACGTTCCTTCCAGATCCACGCCGTTCTTTGCCTGGATCTCGTAGAACTTGTTGGCTTCCTCCATAAAAGCGTGGAAGGCCTTCTTCTCCGCCGGTTTCCATCCGGCAATCAGATCGTTGAACTTCTGGTCGCGCTCGATCTTGTCAAAACGTTCGCTCAGGATCGCGCATTGTTCGTACATTTCGCGTCCGCTGCTGTGGTCGCACACGCTGAAGTTGTTGCCGGTCCAGTTTTGTTTCTTAAGCCGATCCAGTTGGTATATGCGGCCGGCGTCATCTCCTGGAGCTCCACCGATCGAGCAGGCCAGCTTGATGGCGGCGTCAAAGTTACGCGTCGCGCCGTTGCCATTGGCGTAGACCATCATCAGGATGGCTTTTCCACCAATCGGCGTCTTGCCGTTTCTATCCATCTCTGCATACGCGCACTTTCGCGCCTTCACGGGATCGGCGGGCTGTCCAAAGCCAAAATAAAGGTCGGCAGAGACACACTTTGCCAGGGCCTTTTCCTCGGCTGGTGTCGGACGGTCAGCCGCGGGAAGCTCAACGTCCTTAACAGAAGCGCACATCTTTAGGGCGCCGGGGTCGCTGATGGTGCTTTGCGAGAAAGTTGAGCAAAAACCGGCCAGCAGAAAAATTGAAAGAAAAGATATGGAAGAGCGCATTGCTCACATTTTGCTTGATCGGCCGCGACAGCGCAAATGATTTGCTGCCGCTATCCGGTTGCCGCAGATTACCCTTGGAGTATGCCGGGAGGCACTGCTCCAAAAATTGGGCATGTGCTAATCTTCTCGCGGAGTCTGCTTGCGCGCCGCATTTGAAAAAGCACCGCCGGAAGTCCAGGAAATTCTGGGCAAGCCCATACGCGATCTGGGGCTGAAACTGGAAGGATCGCCGCTGGAGCGCTTTGTGCAGCAGCTCTAT
Organism: Candidatus Angelobacter sp.; assembly: GCA_049697035.1. GTDB lineage: Bacteria > Acidobacteriota > Terriglobia > Terriglobales > Acidobacteriaceae > Angelobacter. Next base: position 8,825 of record JBAVUZ010000416.1, read on the forward strand.
CGCGAACTTGAGCGTAAAGGCCTCAAGAAGTTTCGTCCGGCATGCTACCTCACTGATGAGTGGGGATGTCCTTCAGGCGAGCCGATCATCGGGATTCCTTTTTACCTGGCCGACCCCAAGCTCGCGCGCCTGGAAAAGGAAATGAATGACCTGGAAGATTCCCGCCAGATCATGATGTACCTGCGCCATGAGGCCGGGCACGCAATCAACTACGCTTACGCCCTGCACAAAACTCCCGAGTGGAAGCATTTGTTTGGCCCCTATCGCAAGCCCTATCGCGACGCATACCGGCCAATCCCGTTTTCCCGCAGCTTTGTCCGCCACATGGAAGGCTGGTACGCGCAGAAACATCCCGATGAAGATTTTGCCGAAACCTTTGCCGTGTGGCTTACGCCTGGTTCACGCTGGCGGCAAAAATATAAAGGCTGGCCCGCGCTGGAAAAGCTGCGCTACGTAGACCGCACTTTCAGAAAGCTGGGCAGCCTCGATCCTGTGCGCCCTCGCGGACGGACCGACATTACCGTGGAAGAAATGGACACCACGGTCGGAGATTTCTATGAAGCTGTGCTGAGTGAGCAGCCATCGCCGGGCGATCTGCCGCTTGATACCGACCTGCAGGACATATTCAACGCTGGCCGCAGGCGGAAGAAAGGCGTGCGTCCCGCGGTGGAACTTCTGCGCGAGAACCACAAATCACTGGTCGACAAGCTTACCTATTGGAGCGGCGTGCCGCGTTCGCTGGTCAAGAAACTGGTGGAATCCATTGAAACACGCGTGGGAGAAATGGACCTGCGCGTGAATATAAAGCAGGAAAGAGAGTGCCTCACGGAGCTAACGGTTTATGCAACGGCGCTGGCCATGAACTACGTGACGCGCGGAAAGTTTGTTCAGACATAAAATGCCTGGCATCGAACATAAGATTGATACGCCAGGTTAACAATCTGTGTGGGAACCAATATGGACAGTAAATTGAAAATCACGGTGCTTTACGAAAGCTGGGGAGACGAGGAAGAAGAAGTTGCTCCAGAGCCGGAAAAGAAGAAACGCGGCGTTAAAAAGCGGCGCAAGAAGAGAGAGAAGCACGACCGCGAGGAAATTTTTGAAGCCCTGGAAAAGCTGGGCCATGAGCCCAGTTACATGATGCTGGATGGAGAAGATAAATCCCTGCTTGCGCTGGCGCGCCAGGAAACTGACCTCTTCTTCAATCTGGTGGAATCTTATGCCGGCGACGACACCATGGAAATGCATGTTGCCGCTTTCCTGGATTTGCTGGGACGTCCTTACACCGGCGCGGGTCCGCAGGGGCTGTACCTGGCGCAGGACAAGGGACTGGCTAAAAAACTATTTCAGTTTTACAACATCCGTACTCCATACTTTGCCACCTGCTACCAGGGCAAGCTGGACCATTCGCAGGAAATTTCTTTTCCTTTGATCGTAAAGCCGGAAGCCGAAGATGGATCGCTTGGCATCGACCAGGGCTCTGTTGTGGGAAGTGTGAAGGAACTGATGGAACGCATCCACTATGTGCAGGAGGAGTTCAAGTCGCCCGCGCTGATTGAAGAATATATTGAAGGCCGTGAAATTTACGCCGGTATTCTTGGCAACCAGAATCCTGAAGTGCTGCCGCTGGTGGAACTTGATCTCTCAAAGCTTCCTGAGGGCATGCCAAAAGTTGCCGGAATGGAAGTGAAGTGGGAGAAGGACAGCGAAGCTTACAAACTCACCAAGTCCGCGCCGGTGGAAGACCTGGACGAGGATACCCAGGAGCTGCTTTCATCCACGGCGCTCACCACGTATCGCATTCTCAAGCTGCGCGATTACGGCCGTATTGACATGCGGCTCACTGACAAAGGGAAAGTCTACGTGATTGAGGCGAACCCCAACCCATGGCTCTCCAGCAATTCAGAATTTTTTATGGCGGCAAAGAAATCCGGTCGCTCGTATGCGGACATGATCGCGGAAATCATCGAGTTTGCGCGCACAGACCGTCGCAAGCGCGACAAGCTGCACATGAACAGCTAGCACACTACTTACTTTAGTTCGTCATTGATGAGGTTCGCCAGCCGCTCACCTGCAAGCTCCACTCTTTCCGCGGCGATTTTCTGTGCGTTGTCCTTGTATGCCTGTGTAATGGTAAACGGCCCATCACCCGTGCCGATTGGGCCGGAATAAGCCCTTGTCTGCGCGATATCAAAGCTTTCCTTGATCCAGTCGGAAGCGTCGGCTTTCTGGGCCAGCAAGGGATCAGCGGCCGTCAGGGTCTTTCCATAAGTAATTACATCGGCCAGATTCGAGCTATCACCGGGCAAGCCGTCCCAGAAGGCATGCAGTTCTTTGCTGGGATCAGAGAGTTTGACGTTGTTGCCGCCGTTGTCGCCGTGAAGGTCAGCCGCGCCAACTCGCGTGGTGGAATGCAGCGGCTGGTGAACGTCGCCCACCAGATGCAGCAACCACACCAGATCGTAAGACTTGATCTTGTCGGAGACGCTGGATGTCATTGCCTGCCGGAAGATGGCAATTTCGGTCTCCGCGTTTGGCGACGGAATCGCCGGGAGCGGCGTGGTCCCATCCTGGCTAAAAGGCGTGTCAATAAAATGCCAATACTTGTGCCGGGCCAGATCGCCGTATCCTGTGTTTTGCCACGCCGTAGGCCCTGCGGGAGGGATGTTGCCGCCGCCGGTACCATCGTCGCTATAGCCTGAGTTCTTATCCTTGATTTGGTCAGGCCATGTGGCCGCGATCATGAAATACATCAGATCCTGCTGGTCTGCGGGCGTACCTGCGGGAATCATCGCCTTCCACTTCGTTTTGTAATAAGGATTCTTCTTGAGAAGTTGCGCCACGCGCGTCCTCTTCTCCGGCGTAAGCTTCTGGTAAGCAACGTAGGCCACGGCCATGTGGCCAAAACCAAACCATGCCTGCGAAGTTGAGCCGAAAAGACAAAGGCACAGTGTTACGGCGATGAGTGGACGCAACTTTGACATAAACACTCCTTACAAGGTGCAGTCTGGCGTAGCAGATTTTTGGTTTAGCCCCGTTTAGCTAGTGATCGGACCTCTTCCAGCGTTTCACGGAATCGATATTCTGCTCAGTGACCGGAAAGGTTTAGCAGCTCAAATGGAGTATCGGGGACTTCTTCAAAGACGAGCACCCGTGATCTGGGATCATCATCGCGCAAGGTCGGTTCCATAAGGCCGGTAATCATCTTTACGGTGGTGGTTTTTCCCGAGCCGTTTGGTCCCAGGTAGCCCAGAATTTCTCCCGGGCGGACGGTGAAGCTCACCTGGCTCACGGCGGGAAGGCTGGCGTAACACTTGGTAAGACCGATAGCTTCAAGCATAAGGTCGCCTCATCAACGCCATCTCAGGAAAGACACCGCGCGATGCCTGCGGGTTTCCGAGTTGGCGACAAATATTCCTGTGCGGGGCCGAAGGTATTCCGGTAAAATCAGGGTGTAAGGCGTGCTATACGAGAATACTACATATAAAGAATACTACATAGGATTTGCATTCGAGACATGGAAACCGCAGCAAGAATTTCTCATACATCGGCGC
>JBAVUZ010000417.1:0-8822 GCA_049697035.1 Candidatus Angelobacter sp.
CTCTGAAGCTGATGCATCAAGAGCAAGGTCCAGAACGGCCGAGGTGGGCAGCACGTCCACATCGCGAAGATTTCCCAGACGAGCGACCAGGGCGTCGGCAAATCCCAGGCACAAGCCTTGGTCGTCCGTTGCTTTGCCGAGAAGCATCAGCGGCAACACGGCCAGAGACGAGCGCCCGCTGCGGTCGCCAGTGTTCTCCATGCTGGCCATACGGGCTGCGCCGTGGCTTGAGTTGGAGCCCGAAAATTGCGCGTCAATCACATGCACCGGGCCGATGAACCGGTAGCCTTTGCCAACGACGGTTTCAAGAAAGCGCGGCTTGGCTGAGTCGTCGCCCAGTGCCGTCCGTATTTTGCGAATGATGTTGTTGAGGTTGCGTTCCGTGTCGATAAACAGAGTCGAGCGCCATAGTTTTTTGACAATCTCTTCACGGGAAACCATCTGCTCGCGCCGGCGGACGAGGAAGATCAGCAGTTCCATGGGCTTTTTCTCGAGCTTTACGCGGCGACCAAAGCGCCGAAGCTCATAGCGGCCCAGATCGAGTTCCACCTCGTCAATTGCCTTCTTTGCGGCACGCATGCTATGGAAAGCACCTCGGGAAGCATTATGCCACTAAGATTCAGCAACTTACAGCGATATCCAAAAGATATATCAAGGTTATCTCCCATCCATTGGAATGGCTCGGCCCGCGAGAGAAGATTTGACTCGACAAGATTATTGAAAGCATGGAGAGAAGAACATATGAAACACAGGTTGTATCTCACAATCGCTCTGGTTGCAGTGGTTTTCGCGGCAGGTCAGCACTTTATGGTTGCCGCAGCTTCAGGCACGCACGGAAATGCTTTTACCCCGGGCACAGTTCAATGGGGACCACCACCGCCGTTTGTGTCGCCGGGCGCGCAATTTGCCGTGCTTGAAGGCGACCCGACCGCTTCCAGCGGCAACTACACCGTTCGCCTGAAAATGCCGGCCGGATACCGCATCGCGCCTCACTGGCATCCGCTGCGGGAAAACGTTACCGTGATTTCAGGCACGTTCAAGGTTGGGATGGGGGACACGTTTAATGCGGACAAGATGGGCAGCTTTCCCGCCGGCAGCTTTGCCTATCTTGATCCCGATATGCACCACTACGCCATGGCGGCCAGCGACGTCGTAGTGCAGATTCACGGCACGGCGCCCGTGCAGTTCAACTACATCAACCCTCAGGATGATCCGGCAAAGAAGAAGTAAGAGCCACAACCAGAGCCTGGCCGGGGACGAGAGCCCCGGTCAGCGTTTAAGGAAAACGCTCAAGCGCAAGGCAGGAAAATACTAAACACCGTCCCGCTGTGGCCCGCTCTGGTGCTGCTGCGGACGCGCAGCACTCCATGGTGTTTCTGCACAGTGTTCTTGACCAGTGAAAGTCCAATACCGTTGCCCGCAGCTCCCTTTGTGGTAAAAAAGGGGTCCCAGATGCGGGTAAGATTTTTTGCAGCAATGCCGCTCCCATTGTCCGCGAAGGTGAGACGCAATCCTGCCTTGTGATCACCTTTCCATTCGTGCGCCGCGGCGATCCTGGCGTAAATCTTTCCGCCCGAGGGCATCGCATCGGCGGCGTTCAGCAGAAGGTTGGCGCACATTTGCCGCAGCTGATGAGGGTAGGCCGCAAAATGTGCACCGCTGCGGTACCGCGTATTCACGGAAATATCCTGCGAGTCAAAACGCGATTTATAAAAATGGAGCACGGAACGCAACAATTCCGGCACGTCCGTGTCCTCAGGAACTCCTGAGTCCCGCAGTTCCATGGCCGCATGAAGGATTTGCGAAATTCGGTTTACTTCGTCGCGGGCCAAAGCCAGATACTGGCGGCCTTTTTCCTGGAGAGTTCCTTCTTTTTCGATTAGGTAGTGGAGTTGGTGAAGCGCTTCAAGAGGATTATTGATCTCGTGCGCGAGGGACGAAATTCCGTCCCCATTTTCTGCCGGAGGAGGACGATTTTCCAGCCGCTGATTTCTCCTAGAATCGCCGGACGAAATAACTGTGCTCTTGCCCGCCATGGGTTCGGCCCTTTGCTTAGTTCGATACTGAACATAAGCTGGCGGTTGCCACTAAGGAGGCAGCAGCTCTCGATTATGGCTAGGGTTATGTCAATCTAAAGGAAAACAAATGAAAAAGCCGGTGGCGGCCTACTTTTGCACTTGTTTCAAACCGGCTGCAATCAGTTTTCTGGCAGCATCCTCATCAAAGCTTTCCACCGCAACCACAGCGTTGCCGGTCTGCTGAATGAAGATTGGCCCGTCGGAGCTCATGAACTGGAGGCGCTCAGGTGCATCGCCATGAACGTGCCGCAGTGATTCATAGCGTTTAGGCAGCGCATCCGCATAGGTCTTGGCGAATTCCTGCGCTGCGGTCTCGGTCGCCCACCTGGAAACATAAAACAGGCCGATGTGCGCGGAAGAGTTGCGGTCTGGCGGTTTTGCTCCCTTGCGTCCGGCGGCGTAATAGGCTCCGCCACGCCATTCCGGACTGAGGCGCTTGTCTACCTTTTCATCGGCATAGATGCGCAACAGCAGGCTGACATCAAGCTGCCCGACCGCGCCTGCGTCATAGGGCTCATAGTCTTTTTTTAGAAAGTCAAGGTCAGGCAGCAGCAGCGGGGGCACGCGACGTCCCGCGAGATATTCTTTGGGCTCCATAATCTCACGCGTAGTCTCAGGCATGCGGCCCAGCACGCCGGTGTATGCAAGCTGCTTTCCGCCGGCTACCAGCAGGTCTTTGATGAAATTCATACCCTGCCGGTAAGGAAATGCCAGTTCTTCCTGCAGGAGCAAGGGCGCGCTGTCAAAGACCGGGCTGCCGCGGCTTTTGTCCATAGAGGCCTGCATCAGTTCAACGACCTGCGGCATTTTCTCCACGCTCTGGCCTTGCGGAGCCATTACGTAGTCCAGCAGGACGATCATTGCCTGCCCTTCCAGTACGGCGCTGCGGCAGGTGGAAGCCTCATCGTTGCGTATCAGTTCATCCAGATCGTCGAGCCCGTGCTTCTCAATCTCCTCATCGTGCTTGCTCATTTTTTCCAGGTTAAAGCTCTGGTCCTGCAGGGCATGGGTAAGCTCATGGGCCATCACCGGGCGCTGCATCTCCGGCTCATTCCAGTCCAGCAGGTTCATGGTGCGCGTCTTTTCGTCGTAGTAACCAGCCACCTGTTCCGTGAGCAGCTTGATCAGAAAGCTGTGCAGGTCAAAGGTGCGCGGCAGCAGCCCGAATTTTTTCTCCACCAGCTCAGAGCGCTCAAAGCGTATGCGGTCAGCATCGTCCTTGAATTTATCTCCCACATACTTTTCCACCTGCGGCCGGCTCACGATGGTTCGCTTGACCTTTTTCTTGATCGGCAGGCCTGTATCTTTGCTGGCAAAGTGCAGGATCTCATCGACCGACCGGAACAGCTCTTTGGCTTCCGCTGGAGTTATCTGATGAATTTTCTCAACCTGCTCGACTTCAACGCGGTTGGGCGAAGGAGTGCCTAAAGGCGCTGGAGATGGCGCCGATTGCGGCGTGGGTGATGCTTGGGGCGTTGGCGAAGGAGCGGTAGGCGCGGGCTGTTGCGTTGATGCTGAGCCAGGTGGAGGCGCGGTTGGTTGCGGCGTCGGCTGTGTAGATTGTGCAAAGCAGAGCGGCAGAAAGAAGACCAGAGCTGCCAGCAGTAATTTGAAAGAACGCATTCTCATTTTGAGGTGATAAACAAAGGCTCCATCCTCATGGTAACAAACAGCAGTTACCTCAAGAAAAGGACTTGCCGCTGATCACGCAGATCTTCGCAGATCAAAATAAGATCAGCGTTCATCCGCGGAAATCAGCGGCAAATTGCTTTTACAGTGCCGGCTCGGCTGCGCGGATGTACTCGATGACCGAATCGCTCCAGCCATCGATGTGCACCCACTTGCCATAGCCCACGCCGTTCTGGAAGCTGGCCACGTTGATCACATAGCCACGCGCCCTCGGGTTCGGCACTGCGTCGTGCGACTGTTCGTCGGTGATCACGATCAAGCGATCATACTTCTCGTCGATCTCACCCAGAGCACGGCCCAGGTACGTTCCACCGTGAGGCTGGCTGGCGTTCATGGCATCGCGCAAGGCAAAGCCCTGGCGTGCCGGCACGCGGACCAGCTTGTCAGAGAAGGTATAGATGCTTACCTGCTCCGCGATCTCACGCAGCAACACCGCCAGCCCGTAGGCCGCGTCATTGCGGCGCATCTCTGCACGGCGAGAAAGCGGCGCGTCCATGGAGCCAGAGACGTCAACCAGCAGTACGGTCTTACCCGGCAGCTTCGGCTGACCGTCCAAAGAGCGCAGCATTGCCTTCTCCAGCTCCGGCTCCCACTGCGGCGCGTAACGCGCAGCAGCGATAAAGCGGAACGGCAGCACGCGCTCGGTCTTCATCCGATAGAGCCCCGTGCGGACCAACTGCTCATCCACCTTGGCCTCCGCCATGTTGCGCAGGTTCCGCAACAGAGCGAGCGCACCCAGCTTGTTCTCAGCCAGCAAGCGCTCCCATGCCTCGCGCTTATCGGCGCCGGCGGAAAGAGCTACCTCCCAGGTATCAGGCGTGGCCAGTTCACCGGCAACAAGGCGCTTCCACAGCTCAGCCTGCGCGGCATCCACCGGCTTGGCGTGGCAGAGAAAGAGCACGTCACGCAGCTTGACCGGAGACGCGCGGTCATACTTGGCCAGCGCATACTCATCAAACTTGGTGAAGGCCGCGGCCAGCCCCTTCTTGACCTGCGCGGAAAGAGGCTGCTTGCCGTCACTCCAATAGAGCGCCACGAACTCAGAGAGTTCGTCGGCGCGCTGGATCACACGGAGCAAGGTCTCAGCGACGAGCTGGCGGTGTGTCGCCAGACGCGCCATCTCACGCACCAGCAAAAGCGGCACGTGACGCAGCTTCATCTTCTCGCGGGCCTCAACGGCCAGCGCAGCCACCTTCTCCGCGGCGACCTTGGGCACCAGCTCGCGGATGCGCCCGGCGATTGCCACGCCATCCTCATAAAACTGGCTCTCCCACAGCATGCAGGCCAAGACCGACCGGCGCAGCTCCTGCTCGGCGGAGATGTGCTTTGCCGGCGCGCCTTCGTGCGTCTGCTTGGCCTTCATCCAGGGCAATCCGCTCAGGTTCAATAGGTTCATGCGGGCCATTGTTGATCTCCTCTCTTTGCGTTTTGCACAGACTTCTGCCTGTGGTTTGAAACGATTAGTCTTTCGCAACCGCTGGAAGCGTCTCAGGATCTTCTTCCGGAGACTCGTCCCCAGCCGCTTCCTCAAGGTCCGACGCCAGCACGAAGCCCGATACAGCCCCGGCGTTCTTGCTGCGGATTTCCCAGGCTATCTTCTGCATCTGGCAGAAATCCGGCAGGCGCTTGTCCTCATACATGCTGCACTGGCGGACATTGAATGGTACGCGCGTTGTCGGATACATTGCATCGCAGAAGACCAGACGCTCGCTTTCCGCGTAGCCTTCAATGATGCGCGCATTCGCACAAGTCACGCAGCGCGATTCATTGCCGATGGGCGTTCCACCGTAAACCTTTCTAAGGCTCATATTCTCATTTCTAAGCGGCGTTCGCCGCGGAGTTACGCGGCCTTGTGGCCGCAAACCAATTCGCCGGGGAACATAACGATGACAGTGTCTTATACCTGGCGTCCTTTCTTAGACGACACCGCAGGCGGTGGCAGGGATCGATACCTGCATCTCCAGAGTGGCGAAGTAACTCTCATCTTCACCACCGGCGAAATCTTTATTTCTGTCACTGCGCTCCAAACCGCATCAGTTTGGACAGGTGCAATGCTTGCCTTGCTCTTGCGTAGCGCGGGCCGGCGCGCAAGTGGGCCGCGCCGCAAGTGCAGAATTTTTACCGGGGAACAAGGCGATTCAGGCACATGGCGCTCTGCCACTGAGCTACGCGCGTCACTTACGAACAGCGACGGCGGTGGGATTCGAACCCGCGACCTCCCGATTAACAGTCGAAGTAACCCATGTCTTCACCACCGGCAAAGTGGATTTCATTTTGCAGAGACGTAGCATGCTAACGTCTCTAAGGAAGCTCTATCTAAGCAGCCAACGCTGGAAATAAATTCCAAACGGGGAACAATCGACCTGGGTGTAGTGGTCCGTCGTTCTTGGTTTGAAACTACGGCACTCGAGATGCCGGCGGGATTTGGCCGAATTCACCATCGCGCCAATCTTGCGCGCGATGGGTGGCCGGGCCCGCACCTACGGACAGGCGATGTAACCCTGATCTTCACCACCGATGAAAATTGTTCCAACGTCTAAACTGCTGGTGTGGGAGCAGGGTGTTAACAAATCCTGCCCACGTCCTTGGTGAACCTCTTCAGACAGTGAAACTCACGCTGAAAAAGAAATTCTGCCCTCTGCTCTCAAGCCGCAATGCCCCAGGCTGGAAGGAGAAGCTAAATTGCCTGAGGCACGCGGCCGGCGATCAACAACTCGCCGCTCGACAAAACTCAGTTGGGGAACAAGCGACCGGAGCGTGCATAGGGACGCACTTTCCGCAGCTGCTTTGCCGTTCGAGGCTGCGCCTCTGCCGCCGCGGGTATTCGTTGGTCCTGCAGAGTTCCCACTCTGCGCTGCACTTCGTTGGAGGAAGTATCTCCCGTCATCCACCACCGACTGAAAATTAATGGTCAGGGAACCAGCGATTGCGGTGTGGATTTGAACCACCGATCGCCTTACGGCGATCGCCACCTGAAGTATCCGCAATCTTCACACTGACCGATATGTGTAAGCAAGGCGCAGTGCCCTGGCTAGGAAACTACAAGAGCTGGTTAACCTGCAGCATCGCGTGGGCAGATCCTTCGCTTCGCTCAGGATTTCGGCAGCAGGCTCCCGCTAACGCTCACGCCTGCTTGCGCCTTAAACTGGGGGAACAAGCAGCCACGGTATGCCACTTATCAAATGAAGTAACCGCGACCTTCGCCACCCAGCTTTTTTTGTCGCTTCGCTCCAAACCGCTATGCGACTATCTCGACCGCACGTCCTTTTTGCGCCTGAAGCAGGCGGCTCGGCGCGCAAGTCGGCCTCCCACCCCAACACGCGAAAAACCGCGCGTGCTGGGGACCCCGGCCTCGCCGCCAATGAGCAATCAGCTTGGAAGTTCACTAGACTATGGCTGGAATGCGGTCTGCACGATTGCAGGCAGCAAACTATCCAGGTTCAAGTAAATGTCAGAATTGCGTAGGACTGACGCGCCTGAGGTTAGCTGGAAAGATGATCAAACGCCCACAGGCTATAAGAACCAGCGACTGGTCCTCTCAGCCTCCGCACCGGATTGTAGATAGTGCATTTCATTTGGGCGTTACTCCTACGCATAGACAGGATAGCAAACTATAACTTTACGTGGAATATAGAAAGTACGGAATTGCAGAAAATAATCTGCGAAATGAAAATAATTGCGCGTGAATGGCTGAAAATTTAGTTGCTGCATCCGCCGATGAATGCGGTTCGCAGGCGACGACTTACTTCAGCTTCAATTTCTTTTTCACGATCTTGTGCAATTCAGCGGTGCGGCGCTCTCTATAGTAAGAGTCCGCGTTGGCGATCTCCACCTCATGCAACTTCTGGCCGCGGCCCGCAATGGGCGTGCACACGGGAGTCTTGGGGTCGGATGGCTGCTGCGGTTGCGGGATAAATGTCCCCACCAGTTTCCCTTTTGCGCTGATTACGTGAAGTTTCATAGTTATAACCAATTCTGTAAATTCAGATTATGGGCGACAGGCTGCGTGCCCGGATTATGGATATCTACCGTGTAGAAATTCTTGGAATCACTGGTGGCGCCCAGACCCTGGTTCTGCGCCTGAAGCTGAACAACTCCCAGAACGTCATCAACAATGTTGGGAGCGGCGGTCACAATGCCTGCATCCAGGCCAACACCAAAGCTGATGCTCCAGGAGATAGTGGCACCGCCTGCCAGACTGAATAGTGGTCCTACCGAACGCTGCTGAGCCATTTGGAAAATCCTTTCGTTTTAAATAGTGCGACGGCAGGCAAAAGCGTTTCAAGAAAAAGCGAAGGTTGCCCTTTTTTTTAATCACCAGCTGTAATGCGCTGTGTACGTGACGACTTTTTCGCCCTCCGGCGGCACCTTGATGCGGAATTCGACCGTTTTGCTGTCCAATTTGTTGAATGGGTCTGAAGTCTTTGGGATGTCCCAGTTCGTCCAGCGATAGAGGTGCTCCACCACCCGGATCTCCATGGGCTCTTTTTTATGGTTGCGCAGCTTGATCTCAAAGCTTTCATCCAGCGTGCGCGCACGGCGGTCAATGTTGAACCCGGTGCGCTTGCGCTCGCCCACGGCGTCAAACACGTTGCCGGTATAAAGCCGGATGGTTTCGTCGCTGGGGGTGTGATCGATCAGGTTCTCGCCGGTGAATTCGAGCTGGCCGTCAGTATCTCGGCGGTAGAAACGCACGCGGCCCTTGGGCAGCGGCATGCCAAGATGATTTTGCTTGCTGTTTTTAAATTCGATCATGGCCCAGACCTTGGGATTAGATTGGACGCCAAAGTTCTCCATATCGCGAATTTGCTCCATCTGATAGCCACGGTAGTTCTGGTCCAGCTTGAGGCCATCATAGACATAGAGCCGCTGGGATGGAACTCCAGAGGCGCGCACGAACTCGACCTGTTTGGTTTCGCGATCATAGAGCGTGGAGGGGCGTTCAAGCGTGTAGAGGTGGTACTCGTCGAAGCTGCGCTCGGTGACGGCGGGAGCGGAAGCTGCTTTATCGAACTCAGCGAGTGCCGAGATTGGCCCGCCCATTCCCGGCCCCAC
>JBAVUZ010000418.1:0-7503 GCA_049697035.1 Candidatus Angelobacter sp.
TTTTAAAGACGATCCTGAGCGAACGGGCTAATGGGGCGAAGCACTTAGTGTGCCTATGCGGGCAGGGGATTGTCAAACAGCAAGCCGTCCATAATCGTTTTGCGCAGCTCACGCCGTCGGCGCAAACTGCAGCACCATCAGCGCCTGGTCGTCCAACCGCGGCGAGCCGGAGCGGAAGTTCAACACTTCTTGCAGGCACTTATCCACCAGCTCACGCGAGGGCATTTGATGGCACGCGCCCAGCAATTTCGCCAGTGACGCACTGCCGAATTCCGCACCATCTGGGCTTTCAGACTCTGAAATGCCGTCGGTGTAGATCACCAGGCTATCGCCTGGAGTAGTGCGAAGAGTAGTGCTCGTGAACTTCTGGTCGCAAAAAAGCCCAATTGGGACCGTGGCGGCTTCAATCGCCGCCACGCCGTGCCCTCCCACATGGAACGGCGCAGGATGACCGCCGTTGCATATCTCCACGTTGCCAAACTCATCTGCCCGGCCCACAATGAGCGTGGCGTACTGCGTGGGCAGCGTGCTTTCACAAAAAAGGCGGTTGGCTCGTTCCACTAATTGCTCCAGCGGAAGCCCTGTGGGAATCAGCACGCGGAACAGCGCATGCAGGTTTGACATGAGCATGGCCGCAGCCACGCCTTTGCCGGAAACATCTCCCACCATGAAGTAAAGGTCTTTGCCGTGCTGCACCAGATCACAATAGTCGCCGCTGATCTGGCCTGCGGGCTCATAGTGGTAAGCCACTTTCCATCCCGCGGCGGAAAAGTCCCGCTTGGGCAGCAGCCCAGCTTGTATTCTTGCCGCCAGCAGCAGGTCCTGCTCCAGCGCCCGCTGTTCTGTGGGGTTCAGGCAGTCCAGGCAGAGCTGCGTTAAAGGATCGGCAAACAGGCGTTCCGGCTCCACGGTCCCGGCGCAATGTTCGCATACGCCGTAGCTTCCGTGGTCCACGCGTTCCAGCGCATGGTCAACCTGCTCCAGCAGGTGCAGAAGGTTGGCGGTCTGGGTTTTGGCCACTGCATTTTCCAGCTTTTGCCGCCGGACCATCAACTGGTCGCGCAGCATATGCATGTCTGTAACCTGGATTGCCATGGGGGAAAACTCCTTCCTGTAACAGATCATTTAGCCAGTGCGGGGATTCAGATTTTTCAGCCTTAACCGCCAGCCGTTTCTTTCCTCGGGGGCATCTTAATGGCCGACCGGAGGCGAAATCTATCCGGCCCTTGCTCTGAAATCCTTGTTCTAAAAATATGCTCTGAAAATAATGTGCTGAAAAATAGTTGTTGCAAATGTGCTTAGCTCTGGTCAGGGCCCATCACATTGGGTATTCTGCAAGTTAGGAAAAATATGCGGGAAGAGATCGCACTTTCGAGCATTCTGGGCGCTTCCGTCTATGACAGCAGGGGCGCGTTTGCCGGACACGTGCGTGAAGTGGCGATCTTTCCCCAGGACGATCCCAACCGCATCTCTGATTTCATCGTAAAAACCCGTGAAGGCGACCGCCTGCTGCCCTCGCGCCAGGTCAAGACCGTGATCGGTTCAGCCATACAGGTCAACGGTTCCGCCCATGACTGGCAGCCGCTTTCCAGCTCTGAAGGCATGCTGCTGCTGGAACGCGACCTGCTGGACCAGCAGATTATTGACGTTTCCGGACGCAAAGTCGTCCGCGTAAATGACGTTGACCTTCGCCGTGAGCAGGTCAATGGCACGCTCAAGCTGAAAGTTGGGCGCGTGGATATCGGCTTGCGCGGCGCTATCCGGCGGCTGCTCAAGGGCCTGGCTCCCAGCCGCGCCATTGAAGCGCTGGCCATGCGCATGCCGGAAAAATCCATTCCCTGGGAAGCCGTGGATCTGATTGAAACCGATCCGGCGCGCCGCGTTCGGTTACGGCTCGCGTATGAACGCCTTTCCAAGCTGCATCCGGCGGATATTGCCGACATTCTGGAAGAATTGGCCCCGGCGGAGCGCGAATCCGTTTTTAACTCACTCACTGAGGAAGTGGCCGCTGAAGCGCTGGAAGAGATCGATCCTAAAATGCAGATCGAACTCATGCGGTCCATTGATTCCGACAAGGCCGCCGACATCGTGGAAGAAATGGATCCCGATGCCGCCGCCGATCTGCTGGGCGACCTGCCCCAGGAAACGTCAGAAGAAATCCTGGAAGAGATGGAGCCGGAAGAGCGGCAGGAAGTTTCAGAACTGCTGGCTTTCCATGAAAATACCGCTGCCGGCCGCATGACCACAGACTACATTGCGCTCTCCGCCGAGCACACCGTGGGCGACGCCATTGACCGCCTGCGCAGCTTTGAGGGCCCGGTGGAAACCGTGAGCACCATCTATCTCGTCGATTCCCAGGAAAAGCTTGTGGGCTCCGTTCCGCTGGTATCGCTGGTGCTTGCTTCCGGTGGAACCCGACTGGGCGCGCTCACCCCGGAACACGTGATTTACGCGGAGGCCAGCGCCTCAGAAAAAGATGTGGCTGAAATGTTCGATAAATACAACCTGCTCACGCTGCCTGTAGTGGACGAAGAGCAGCGCCTCACCGGAATCATCACCGCGGATGACGTGATTAGTTTGCTGCGCGACAGGATTTAGCAAGCTGTTCTTACAGTCTGGTGCGACGGATCTCGAAGCTCCGAACCCATCTCTTGGTGAATCCATGCGCCGGCTGACGCAATCCTCTTCATCGATGAGAAAGAGACTTGCATTGGTCACCTGGAGCGGCCTCCCGCAGGGCGCGGAGAGCGAGCGGTTGATGTCGCCTTATCTGGCAGCGGCCGGCGTCGAGACAGAAATTGTTGACTGGCGGTCCACCGACCGTGATTTCAGCAAGTTTGATCTGATTGTCCTGCGGTCCTGCTGGGACTATCACCTACATGCGGCAGAATTTATTGATTGGCTGCAACGCGTGGAGCAAGTAGCACCAATACTCAATGCGGTTGATACGGTGTTGTGGAACCACAATAAATTTTATTTGCGCAAAGTCGAGGCTCTGGGGATTGAGATCGCGCCGACGGTCTTCGTCAATGGCAGCGGCCCTATTGCATCATCAGGATGGCAGGAGATCCGGAGCTGGAAGAAATCCGTAGTAAAGCCCGCGGTGTCGGCCTCGGCACATAGGACGTGGCTGTTCGATAGCGCGGCGGTTCCGGACGAAGATGAACTGAAGAACAAAATGGAAGGCGAGGCATTTCTCATCCAGCAGTTCATTCCTGAGATAGAGACACACGGCGAGATTTCATTCATCTATATTGACGGTGCTTACAGCCATGCTGTTCAGAAGCGGCCGGCCGCCGGCGATTTTCGCGTGCAGCAGGAGCACGGCGGCTCAGCGGAGTTGTTTCATCCCGATTCAGCTCTTCTAAATCAGGCGAACGAGATTGCGGCGAAGGTGCAACGAGTCCGTGATTCGCTTTACTGCCGGATCGATGCGATTGCACGCGATGGCAAACTGTTGTTAATGGAACTGGAGTTGATCGAGCCGGAATTGTTTTTGGGACTGGCGGAAGGCGCGGCACAGAAATTTGCCAAGGCGATTGCCAAACGCATTAATTAGAAGCAAATCTTTACCGCGGATTAACGCCGATCAACGCGGATCCAAAGAATGCACAATAAGATGTATCCGCGCTCATCCGCGAAAATCTGCGGTAGTGATTTTGTTTTACTCGCGCAACTCAAAGCCCGCAGACTTGATCCCTTCCACGATCTTTTCCCTCGTCCGCGTAACTTCCTCCGCGGTCAGCGTTCGATCGTCAGCGCCCAGAGTCAGCCTGAAGGAAACACTCTTCTTGTCCGGCGGCAGCGGGAAGATCAACAGGAACTGGAGAGCG
Organism: Candidatus Angelobacter sp.; assembly: GCA_049697035.1. Taxonomy (GTDB): domain Bacteria; phylum Acidobacteriota; class Terriglobia; order Terriglobales; family Acidobacteriaceae; genus Angelobacter. The sequence goes on from JBAVUZ010000418.1 coordinate 3,834, forward strand.
ACCAGGCTATCTCCTGCCAGTTGACGCAGCTTGTTTTCCAGATCGGCCACCAGCGTATGCGCGGGCGCGACAATTGAAAGATCAAAGCTGCTGGTGGGGAAGCGCCGTAGCGGACGATAAGGCGCACGCTGTGACGGCAGAGCTTGCAGCGCATCCAGATCAAGATCGAGGATGGCCGCACGTCCGCGGTCGAGCAGACCAGGGTAAAGCTCAAAGAGGCTTCCCAGGCACTGGCCGTCAATTTCAACGCTAGCGTTGCGCTCAGGATGTTCGGTTTCGCCGTTCCCTCGTGCGGGCACAACCTTGTAGCCCTGAGCAATGTATTGGACCACACGCTTCATCTCCAGCAGGTTTGTGCCATTGGTTTCGCGGCCATAAATCGCGGCCATCAAATGCGTACGTTCTTTCGGCGCGCCGTCGGGGCCTTTACTGTATGCGCGGCCGATTTCAAACAGACGAAAGTCCGTGAAGTAGCGGCTATTGTCCGCCAGGTTGCGGCGAATCCCCGGCAGCAGCGCAGGACGCATATATTTCTGATCGGCAATGATCGGATTAGCCACCTGTAACAGCTTCTCCGTCGCGTAGCCGAACATGGCGGTATCCGCGTCAGAGATGAATGAGTAGTTGGAGACCTCGGTAAAGCCCTGGCCAACCATCGTGGCGCGGATGGCGCGGTGCTGTTCGTGGTCGAGATTGCGCGGAGTGGGCGCAGCCAAGACCGCCGGAGCCTGCGGCACGATGGAAGCGTAGCCGACCATGCGTCCAATCTCTTCCACTAGATCTTCAGGGATGGAAATATCTTTTGTTGCGCGCCAGCTTGGGACCGTGAGCAGAAGCTTGCGCTGATCAACTACCTCAACGCCGAACACCAGCGACTTAAAGATGTTGACTACTTCTTCCGTAGAAAGCTTGCGCCCCAGCTTGCGCTCTGCCCAGTCGATATCGAGCTGAATTTTTGGCGGCGTTGACTTGCGCGCGTAAACGTCAATCGGTTGCGCGGCCTGGCAGCCGGGCGAAATCTGCTTCAGCAACTCCACGGCGCGGGCCAGCGCGCGGACGGTGTTCTCCGGGTCCTGGCCTTTTTCAAAGCGCATGGAAGCGTCCGTGCGCAGCTTGAGCCGCGATGAAGATTTGCGCACAGGCGCTGCCGGAAACGATGCCGCTTCCAGGACGATGCGCTTCGTCGTCGCGCGAATTGCCGTGTCGTTGCCGCCGATGATTCCGGCAATGCCTACCGGCTTGTGCGCGTCCGCGATGACGATATCTTCAGGGCTAAGCGAATACTTCTCGCCGTTCAGGGCCAGAATCGACTCGCCCTTGCGCGCGGCGCGGACGATGATCGTATCGCCCAGCAACTCGGCGTCATAAGCATGCATGGGCTGGCCGAGTTCGCACAGCACATAGTTCGTTACGTCCACCAGATTGTTGATCGGATTTACGCCCAGCGAGTTGAGCCGGTATTGCATCCACAGCGGAGAAGGCGCGACTTTTACGTTCTCCACGTGCTGTCCGCTAAAGCGCGCGCAGAGATTTGCGTCTTCTATCGTGATAAGGTCGCCTTTGCTTGCCGCCACAGGCATTTCGCCCACAGGATCGGCCACACTAAGCCCGGCGATGGCCGCCACTTCACGCGCCATGCCCAGATGTCCCCACAGATCAGGGCGATTCGTCAGTGACTTGTTGTCAATCTCAATGATGGAATCAGGCTCGGAGTTTTCCGCGCGCGCCACGGCCGCAACGCTGGCGCCGGGGAACGCGCCGGGATCGTGCACGCCCTCGCACTCGGCGGTCTTCATGGTGATCTGCTGGGCGAGCGTGGTCACGTCCATTTTCAGGCCGGGGACAAGTTCGCGAAGCCATGTGTAAGAAAACTTCATAGTCTAGAACTGGTTCAGGAAACGCAGATCGCCGCTCTGCAGCAGGCGTATATCGTCAATGGCATAGCGCATCATGGCCAGGCGTGTCAGGCCCAGGCCAAAAGCAAATCCGTTCCACTCCTGCGGATCGAGCCCGCAATTGCTGATCACGTTAGGATGCACCAGCCCGCAGGGCAGCAGCTCCACCCATCCGCTCTGCTTGCATACGGCGCAGCCGTTGCCGCCACAGATCAGGCACTGGATGTCGAGCTCAAAGCCGGGTTCCACAAAAGGGAAGTAGCCGGGGCGCAGGCGGACCATGACTTTGCGGCCAAAGACCGAGCTGAGCAGCGTCTGCATGAAATAAATCAGGTGGCTCACGGAAACATCGCGGTCCACCATCATGCCCTCAACCTGGTAGAACGTGTGCTCGTGCGAAGCGTCCACTTCTTCATTGCGGAAGACGCGGCCCGGCGCGATCATCCGCATGGGCGCGCCGTACTTCTGCAATGCTCGCACCTGCACTGGCGAAGTATGCGTGCGCAGCAGATGGCCATCGGTCATCCAGAAAGTGTCCTGCATGTCCCGCGCGGGATGGTCAGCCGGAATATTCAGCGCGTCAAAGTTGTAATAATCGGTTTCAACCTCCGGCCCATCGAGCACGCGGAAGCCCATCGACGTGAAGAGCTGCTCAATCTCGTCCTGCACCTGCGTTACAGGATGAATGTGCCCGGGCGCAATGCCCTGCGGCGGAACCGTGAGATCGATCCATTCGGCCTTGAAGCGCTGATCGGCTTCCGATCCTTCGAGCGACGCTTTGCGATCTTCAAAAGATTTTTCCAGCGTGGCCTTGGCTTCATTCAATAGCTGGCCGGCCTTGGCACGATCCTCCGGCGCCATCGCGCCGAATGTTTTGCTGATTCCGGCAAGCTCGCCTTTGCGCCCCAGCACGGCTACGCGGACTTTTTCCAGATCGGCCAGCGTGGCGGCAGAGTTGATGTCGCCCAGGGCCGACTGCGTCAGGTCTTTGATGATCTGGATTGGATTGGTCAAGAGTGTCCGCGCTCGCGCATGAGTAATCCTAAAATATAACATTTCAGTTGGTCGAACTGGTCTTCTTGGTCCCCCGGCTCAGTCTTCCGCCTGCGCCGTGGTTGTCCTCGTCACGTTCCACGCCGCCAGCTGGATCGTGTAGGCCAGATGCCCAATCTGCTTTGAGTCCAGCTTCCCGTCGATAATCGCAGCCTGCAATTTCCTGATTCCCACCTGAATGCTGTCGGCGTCCTCCATGGAGCCCAGGTCCAGCTTCACCGCTTTCGCTTCTTCCAGGCCCTCGTGCATCCGGCACAGCTTCTTGCCTTTCACTCGGGGCGCCCGGCACCGCTCTCCATTAAGAAATTCATGCTCGCATCGGGCTGCGCTTTGCGCTTTTTCCAGGTTTTTCCGCAGAGTCTCTTCCCGCTCTCGTTTGTAGCCCTCCAGGGTAGACAGGCATTCTTCACACACTATGTGCTCGTCGTACTTGTTGTTGATCGGGCCGCTCGGTCGCGCCATTTCGCCACTATGCGTCTCCACGTAGTACTTGTATTTCTTAAACGCGTCGTAAAAGGCCAGGCAGAGTTGGCCTCCTCCGCTCTCCTCCCAATCCTGGCGGAATTTCTTTTTCCGTGCCTCATCGGCTCCGGTTGCTGCATCTTTCACTCCAATTCCTGCGCCATTCATTCCGCTTTCGCTCATCTCAGACCTCCTTTAGTCTTTTAGCCGATCTTTCTGAGTCCTTGCTTTCAGATCACCCGATTCCCCGATCACCCAAT
>JBAVUZ010000419.1:0-2874 GCA_049697035.1 Candidatus Angelobacter sp.
GTGTACCAGTATCCCAGCACAAAAAGCAGCAGGAACGGGATCGTCCAGTAATTCCCGCTGGTAAAAGCGTAAGCGCACATCACAATAAAGTACGTTCCTACCAGCAGCTCCAGCCACGGAACAATACCGAGCCGTCGCCGATATTTTTGTCCCTGCGCTTTATCGGCTTTCGACTGCACTGCATACTTGGGTGTGCGCTTAAATGACGATTTGATGCCCAGCAGCGCTTCAATCACCGCGCGCGTGTTCGTCAGCGTCAGGCCGATTCCCAGCGCCATGAGAAAGGGAAGAAATAAAAACGTGCGCGGCCAGCGTCGCGGAAAAAGTTCCTTCTGTGACACCAGGTAGAAACTGGAAATGGAAAACGTGGACGCCATGAAGAGCGGCAGGTCGATCACCAGCATCTGGAACCAGCCGCCAAACGACCGGATAATCATGGCCGGCATGAGCAGCGTGGAAAGAACGATCATCAGCGGATAGCTCAGGTTCGCGCTCAGGTGATAAAACGCTTCTACCTTCACCCGGAACGGGGCTTTGCTCTTGAAGACCTTCGGCAGAATCTTTTTGCCTGTCTGGATCAACCCCTTGGCCCAGCGTGCCTGCTGGGTTTTGAATGCTGTCATTTCAATAGGCAATTCCGCCGGGCATTCCACGTCCTGCAGATATTTGAACTTCCAACCGGCCAGCTGTGACCGATAAGAGAGGTCGGTGTCTTCGGTCAGCGTATCGTGTTCCCAGCCGCCCGCGTCCGCGATTGCCTGCCGGCGCCACATGCCCGCCGTGCCGTTGAAGTTGAAAAACACATGGCTGCGTGAGCGTCCGCCGTGCTCCAGAACAAAGTGGCCGTCCAGAAGAATCGCCTCGACCTCAGTCAGGAACGAATAATTGCGGTTCAGGTGCGTCCAGCGCGTCTGCACCATGCCGATCTTGGGATCGGTAAAGTGGTGCACCACGCGCATCAGCCAGTCTTCCGGCGGAACAAAGTCAGCGTCAAAAATAGCGACCAGCTCGCCTTTGGCCGTGAGCAGTCCGTTTTGCAGCGCGCCGGCCTTGAACCCTTCGCGGTTGGTGCGGTGAATATATGTGATCGGATGGCCCAGCGCGGCGTATCGATCCACGACGGCCTGCGCCGTCACGACGGTTTCGTCCGTTGAATCATCCAGTACCTGAATATCGAGCTTGTCTTTGGGATAGTCAAGCTTGCAGATGGATTCCACCAGCCGGTCCACCACGAACTGCTCGTTGTAAATCGGAAGTTGAATCGTCACGCGCGGAAGCTCCGCAAACTTTGCCGCTGGCTCGGTGGTCCGGTTCTTGCGGTTCCGGTAATACATGTACACCAGCGCGTACCGGTGCATGCCGTAACCGGCCAGAATCACCATCACAATGAAGTAGGGAATAAGCAGCGCCAGGTCGAATCCATTTGGGGAATAAAGACCCCTGAAGGTCCTGTCCATGAACTGGCTTTTGAAATAGTGGACGAGCCCCTTCTGCGAATTGGCAAAGAGCAACAACGCAAGACTGAAACAGACGCTCAAATACAGGCTCCAAAAGAACTAAGGCTCAAGGCTTAGATTGTAAATCATGCGGAGCGAATAAAGGGAGAATTGGATTCGGAAAGCTGTGGATTGGGGCCTTCTCCTGATCCCGAACCCTGACCTTGCCGAAGGGGAGAGATCTCAATCGATTTCCGGTTAGAATCTCTTTACTCTGCAGTCGCTGCAAAGATAGATTTTCTGAGGCATCACCCCCTCCTCCGAGGGCATCAACGGCCCATGAAGGAGGAAACGATGACCATTGCAAAAACCTTACCTTCGAATAGCGTCCACTTCTGCGTCGCGGCGCTCGTGCTCGTTGTCGCTACAGCGGCAAGCGCTCAGACCTACACCGATTTATTCAACTTCAGCAGCAACGGAGGTCCCAACGATCCCCATTTTAGCGTTATAGCCCAGGGCCGCGACGGAAGCATGTACACCACCAGCGACCAAGGCTTCACCGGAGGACGAGGTGATGTGTTCAAGATTACCCCTGCGGGAACCCTGACGGTGCTACACGAGTTCAGCGGGATGGACGGACAAGGGCCTCTGGGCGGTCTGACCCTGGCCACGAATGGGAAGTTTTATGGCACGACGTCCACCGGCGGCGCCTTTGGGTTTGGGACGATCTTCAGCATTACAGACAAGGGCGCCTTGAAAACCTTGTATTCCTTCAGGGACAGGGCGGATGGCTCATTGCCCTACGCAGTTCCCATTCAAGGCGAGGATGGCAATCTCTACGGAACCGCGAGCAGTTGTACTGTGTTCGGGGTTGGGAACAATGGTTGTGAAACAGCGAACGCAAACAAATTTGGCGCCGTATACAAGATCACCCCGGCCGGTGACTTCACGCGCCTCCATACCTTTGATGGGGCGGACGGAGCCAATCCCATTGCTCCTCTGGTTCAAGCCTCTGATGGTAACTTCTATGGAACCACAGTCGATGGCGGCGCCCATGGTCTTGGCGGCATTTTCAGGATTAGCCCCTCGGGAAAGTTCAAAGTGCTATTCAGCTTTGATTCCGAGTTTGGCGCGGGTTCATTGGCTCCATTGGTCCAGGGCAGCGACGGGAACCTTTATGGCGTTACCTCCGGCCCTTCGGGCGGAACGGTATTCAAGTTCACGTGCAGCGGGGCCACAATTCTTCACAATTTCGCCGGCGGTAGCGACGGCATGAACCCAATCGGTGGATTGGTGCAGGCAACAGACGGGAATTTCTACGGCACCAATGATATAGGCCCGCTTGAGTTCGTTGGGGGTGTTATCTTCCGCATCAGTCCCAAAGAGGTATTCGCCAAACTTCACGAGTTTGATTTCACTACAGGCGGCAGCGCGCAAA
>JBAVUZ010000420.1:0-1811 GCA_049697035.1 Candidatus Angelobacter sp.
ACGAGAAAGCTGAAAGTTAGAGATTTCAATTTTGGCAATGTTTGGCAATTCCGGCGATTTTGGCAATCGACATCAGTCGCCCATAGCTGCTTGTGCGTCGATGCGCGCCAGTCCGGAACCATGGGCCGCTACCTGGGAGAAGGCTGCCGCGGCCACCGGCACCGGATGCTCCCAGTCATAACCCTCTTCTCCATGCTGGGACAGATCGAGACCCTGGATTTCATGATGCTCAGGCACACGCAAACCGATGAACGCATCAACCACTTTCAGGATGGCCAGCGTTCCCGCCACCGCCAACGCAGCGGCAATCCCAACGCCGATGGCCTGATTCACGAACTGATGTGTGTTCCCTTCCAGAGCGCCAGAGGCCAGCACGCGTCCGCTGGCGTCTTTGAAGATTGGATTCACTGCGCTGCTGGCAAAGACGCCCGTGAGCAGCGCGCCCAGAGTTCCGCCTGCGCCATGAATGCCGAAAGCGTCGAGCGAGTCGTCATAACCGAAGCGCGCTTTTACATGCGCGACCATCAGGTAGCAGAAGACGCCGGCGATTGCGCCAATGCCAAGAGCGGCCATCGGCGTAACAAAACCAGCTGCTGGCGTAATGGCGACCAAACCCGCGACCGCGCCGGAGATCGCACCAAGCGCGCTGGGCTTGCCGTTACGAAGCCACTCCGCAGCCACCCATCCAATGACGGCCGTAGCGGCGGCAAAGTGAGTTGCCACAAAAGCGCTGGTAGCCAGGCTGCCCGCGCTCAACGCGCTGCCGGCATTAAAACCGAACCATCCCACCCAGAGCAGGCACGCGCCAATAAAACTCAGCACCATGCTGTGCGGCGGCATGGCCTGCCGCGGATAACCGATGCGATGGCCAAGATAGAGAGCGCAGACCAGCGCGGAAACTCCGGATGTGACGTGAACCACGGTACCGCCGGCAAAGTCGAGCATGGGGAAACGTCCGCCGAGCGCGGCGTTCAGTAAGCCGCCTTTGCCCCAGACCATGTGTGCCATCGGGCTATAAACAATGGCAGACCACAGGACCATGAAAACCACCATGGCGCCGAACTTCATCCGCTCGGCAAAGGCTCCCGTGATGAGCGCAGGGGTGATGATGGCAAACATGAGCTGATAGATCATGAAAGTTTGCGAGGGAATGGTTGCAGCGTAGTCGGGATCAGGCTGCGCGCCAACGCCATGCAGAAAAAGATTATGCAGTCCGCCAATAAAACTGTTGCCTTCGCCGAACGACAAGCTATATCCCACGATGGCCCAAACCACGGTGACAACGGCCATCAAGGCAAAGCTCTGCATCATGGTGGCCAGAACATTTTTCTTGCGCACCAAGCCACCATAGAAAAGCGCCAGCCCCGGGCCGGTCATCAACAGGACGAGCGCCGAGCTCATGAGCATCCAGGCATTGTCGGCGGAGCCCTTGGAGTCTGCGATTTGCTGTTCCAGCTTGGCGATGCGGTCGCTTTGTGCGTCCGCGTGCGTGGGCGCAGCGGACTGCGCCAGCAGAACAAGGGGCGAGCACAAGAGAAACAAAGCCAACAAACAGCGCAGGAACTTTGACATAGTGTTGTTCAGCTCCATTGTTGTTCAGTTCCAGGGCCGCGAAGGAATCGGCTTGAGAGACACTCTAGCGAGTGCGGGTCGCGGAGGGAAATTGAAAATATTTATGGGCGCTATAAGATGTTTGATCTTGCAAGAAGCCGATTGATGAAAATGCGGATCGCCAGCGAGCAGCAGATTTTGTCAAAAGACAGAGTTCTTGCCGAGGCGCTCCGATTAATCCGTGCTGGTGATCTCCAGGC
>JBAVUZ010000421.1:0-1833 GCA_049697035.1 Candidatus Angelobacter sp.
CCGTTATGCTTTCCGATACCGAACCAAGTGCCATTTCAAAATTGATTTGAAGTACGTCTTGCACGTGAAGCGTGATGTCTGGTTTGATTACGGTCTTGAACCCAACCTTTTCGACCTCCATGCGGTACGTTCCGGGAGGCAGATCCTGGACGTAATAAATTCCCCCCTGATTCGTCGTGCCCGAGTAATGGAGGTTTGTGCCGTTGTTGATCAGCGTTACTTTGGCATCCGGGATAATCGACTTGCTCTGGTCCACCACCTGACCGGTGAGTGACGCGTTAGTCGATTGAGCCCGGAGCGCGCCCAAAGAGGAAAACACGAACAGGACAATCAAGGTGGCGACTCTGCGCATGAGCACATCCCTCCAGTGATAACCAAGGCTCACCTGTTGATACGGCAGGGAAGGATGATCTGTACCAGGAAACGGAAGAATCTGAACTAGGGATGGTTTGCTTCTTTTCGGAGCAAGGCGTAAAGGAAGGGTTTGCCAGTGGGTTTTCTGCTGCCGCCATTCGGTTCAACTGTGACAAACACCGATTCAATCTCCGCCAGTTTTTCAGGATCATCGAATCGCAAGACCCAGCGCCGATTCGCTTTGCTGTCCATATAGAAAATACCCAGACTTAATGGCTTTTCGGAGTGCGCGTCTGTCCGACCCCAGGCTTGGAAGGTACTGGCGTTCTTGGGGCCACGCTGATTGTCGAGATCGAACGCGTAAAAAAGTAGCGATTTGCCTTCAGTATAGAAAATGCGGCCGTAGGGCTTTTGGGTGCGGCTGCGGCCGTCAACATCGTAAACGTCTGCAATATAGAGACTTCGCGCGCCCATCAGTTCGCGAATATCCCGGTCAGAAGCAAGGTATTGCTCATCATCCCTAAGCTTTCGGTCATGATCTTGGTTGATGGCGGTAAGGGTCTCAATCTTGGATTCTAGTGCAGTAGTTTGAAGCAGAGCTTTATCACGTTCATCACGAAGTCTCGTGAGTTCCGCTTGCACATTCTGATAGGCTTGCTCGTCCTCGGTAATTTTAGCGCTCAAAACGACGCGCTGCTTCAAAGCTTCTTGCAACAGCGCATCCGACGAATTAGTGTCGGTAGATTCATTCGCCCGGAGTCTCGCCACCCGTAACTCGGACTGCAGTTCGGCAAGTCGTTGGTCCTTCTGTGAGATTTCATCCTGCAGCCGAGAAAGATTCTTCGTCTGTGCGGAGAGCAATTCGTCGATCGACATCTTTTCCGCCGCACTTCTCTGGATACGATCTTGGGCGGAAGCCAAATCGTGCTTTGTTCCAGCTTGTTCTCGTGCGTCTAGTCGATGAACAACTAACCCCACTGAAGCAACGACAAAACACGCCGCCAGCGCCGCACACGCTACAAGCACTGGGTTTGCTGTTCTTCGCGACAGCAGACCTGGGGGTGCAGAAACCGGTAAACGGGCGGCCGGTTCCATCATGACCTGCTGCTTAGTTGCTGAGACGCGGGCCAACAGCTTCTCGCGTGTCGCCGTGGCGTTCCAGTCTCTCTGTTCCGGAAGAGGACCATACCGAGCTGCAAGCAAAGAAATCCCTTCAGTTGCCACGACTCGGTACTGATAATAGATTTCGTTACAAGACTTGCAGATCCGGAGGTGGTTCTGCAATTCGGCCCACTCGGCCAGCGTCAGCGTGCCGCTGTTCGCCAGCGCGCTAAGTTCTCTAAACTTTTCGTGTTCTTCCGGCCTGTTGCGTTCAGTCATCACAATGCTCTATTTCTCGCGAAGCATTTGTACAAATGCACTCTTCCGGAGCCGCTCCAAGCCGCGGTAAAAGTGATGGCGTACATTGCCTAGAGGCGT
>JBAVUZ010000422.1:0-4321 GCA_049697035.1 Candidatus Angelobacter sp.
TGTTTTCCGGAAGAGCGCCACAGTTCACGGGAACAAATGGCTTGTCCGCGCGCGAACTATGATCATGCAGCGCGCGCGCCACCAGCTCTTTTCCCGTGCCGCTTGCGCCCAGAATCAGTACGCTGGCTTCCGTTGGCGCTACGCGCGCAATCGCGCGATAGACTTCCAGCATTTTCGGCGTGCGTCCAATGATGGACGTCTCCGGGCCTTCATCGACAGTGGCGGTGGCCTCGCCTGATGCGCGTCTGCTGGCCTGCACTCTTCGCACCAGAGTCAAAAGATCATCGATGAGCAAGGGCTTACCCAGATACTCAATGGCCCCGGAGCCAAGAGACTTGGTCACGGTCTCAACGCTGGTGTGCGCCGTCATGATCACGCAAGCGCACTGCGGCTGCAGGACTTTGATGAGATCAAGCACGTTGAGCCCGTTGGCCGTGCCCAGATAAAGATCAAGCAGCGCAAGCTGCACCGGCTCCTGCCGCAGTATCACGTCTGCCGTGGCCACGCTGTTGGCGGTGAGGCATTCATAGCCCTCCGCAGCCAGCACGGAGCTGAGCAGGCTGCGGGTGGAATCATCGTCGTCGACCACCAGAATTCTGAAGTTACGATTTTTTTCGCTGCCGGACATCCGAAAGAGCCTTTCTACAGCCTGCTAAGGCTGTGGCCACAACTTGCATCCCATCGAAACTTGCTTCGCCAAAACTTGTGTCGTCCAAATTTGTGTCGTCAAAACTTGTACCCCAAGGTCACGCTCACGGCGTTGGTGCGGAAAGCGCCTGTTGCCTGTATCAGGTGGTAATAGGTGTAGTCCGCGGAAAGGTCCCACGGTCCAAATAGAAAGTCGTTTTTCATCACCGCGACGCCTGCCGGGGAGTAGCCGGCAAAGTCTTCCAGAATTTCAGCGCCGCCATAGCCCAGATATTCTCCGCGATAATGTTTTCCCAGACGCATGCGGAAACCGGCTGCGCCAAGGTGGCTGCGATATTGGTTAGGATTAAAGTAGCCGTGGTTCAGGTCTTTGGTGAAATGAATATGGCGGAACGCATAGCCGCCGCCGATGGCAAATTGATTGTCATGCCATGGGAACCAGCGCAACGCTTCTCCCCACTCGCGCTCGCCATGATTGCCGTCAGAGTAGTGGGTGGAAGAAAAGCTGCCCGCGATAGAGAAATTATGTGCGCGGTAATCAACATGGCTGTGCCAGCCCTGTGCCAGCAAATCGAACGCGGTGGAATCAAACGTGGGCGAAATTGGATAGCGCGAGAAGCCGCCGGAAACATAAAGCCCCTTCAAGGGATAAAGTTCCAGGTCTCCGCCATAAAGAAGCTGGCTGTTGGTGTCGGCAAAGCGAACGGCTCCAAGGCTGGTGCGTACCGCAACATATTTGCCAAGCCGAAGGCGGGTTTCCCCAGCGCCGGAGAGCACCGTCTCAGTGAAGGTGCCGGTCTTCCACAGCGATGTTTCTTCCACGCCCATGCGGCTGGTGAAGTTTTTACTGAACTGATAGACGACGCCCTGGCTGGAATAAACCGAACGGTTTCCTGAAGTATCGGTAAAAAACGATTCAGAGTTTTGTACGCGATGGAATTTCCGCGCTTGCGCTTCTACGGGTTCAGAGGCCAGATAATCACTGTATTGCTGCAATTGCAGGCTGGTTGGGTGGCGTGAAAAAGCCTGCTGCAACTGCACGCGCGCCTCTGCGCGCTTTCCTTCCAGCGCCAGGTTGTGGACCAGTCCAAGCGCAGCGGTTTCGTCATCGGGATCAGCCGCGAGCAGTTCGCGATATAGCCTGTCAGACTCGCGGTAGTTTTCCCGATAGCCAAAAATCTGCGCCAGCTCCAGCTTGGCATTGCGGCTGGCGCTGTTGGCCAGCAGGATTGAGTTCAACAGACCAATTGCCTGGCGGTCTCGCTTCTGCTCCACATAGATCCGGGCCAATTGGATCTGAAGTTCTTCGCGATTAGGAAACTTGATCAGCCCTTGCTGAATGAGCGAAAGCGCTTTCTGCTCATTGTGCTCGCTGAGCGCCTGCTGGCTTTGGGCGACGATCTGCGCGATTTCCTGCTCGGGCGTCTGCTGGGAAACGGTCTGCTGTGAAAAAAGGTGAGTGCTCACCAAGGCGAGCAATGCCGTAATAATTCTGACGAAGATGGCTTGACGTTTCATGTGTTCGAGCCCGCGCGCTTGGTTATCCCTTATTAGCAGGCAAGTGATCGGCCTAAACCTGTTTTTCAAGTAGTTAGACAGGTTGGGGTCGCCCGCTGGAGCCAAAAGTGTATCCAAACGACGTACTGGGTGTATCAGATTTCACCACATTTGAGGGGTTAAATACAATCCAGAGTTGGAAGGCAAAGGTGCTAGTACCAGACCGGCAAAAACCACGGAATTGTGGGCCTAAGGGCGGTAAATAAGACCAGCTTGCCGATCAGGACGCAGGCGGTGCGCCGCAGTCAAAGCGCCCGGAGGCGGATTTGTCATTCAATGTAAAGGTGCCGGAGCGCTTGTCGGAATTGATAATAACTGTGCCAAGTCCCATGTAGCTATCTTCAAGCGCGGTCTTGCCCAGATAGACGGCAATGATCTCATTCTTGTACGTGCCGGGGCCGGTGAAGTTGGCCTTGTTCGCGTGCAGTGCATCGGCCATGGCGGAACCGGGGCCGATCGTCAAGGCCAGCGTGGGCATTGAACTGCTTGGGCCAAAGTTGCCGGAGAAAGTGTTGTTGCTCAGGATTCGGCAAAAGCCACCCGAGACGGTGCGGGATTTAGGCTTTTCAATTGTTGCGGTGGGCTGCGGCGCGGCAGCGCCGGCGAGAACTACGCTGATCATTACCACCGTGGACAACAATCCTGCTTCTCGTGTTTTCAGTGCCATGGTGAACCGAATATTAAATCCGCTTATTTGTGATTTCAACACAGATTACGCCGGGCAAGATTGCCGGAACGTCGCGGGTGCGTGCAGATCAATGGAGAGCTTGAATGTGGCGTGGTAGAAAGACTTTGGATCTTCCGGAAATTTCTACTGGCACATACAGGCACAAGTAATTATACTTTCCGCCATTTCACTAACATTTCTTTGGGGGATTATGCCTCGCCATAGCCATATCTGTGTAACTTTAACTTTACTGCTGTTAGCTCTGTTGGGCTGTGGTGGAAGCACGTCTTCGCCGAGCCCGACCCCGACTCCTACGCCGCTCTCGAGCCCGACCCCGACTCCTACACCGCAGAATGCGCAAGTGGCAGGAACATGGAAGATCCTACTGAGCGAGAACCAGTCAGCTGGATTTCAGTCTATTAATCCAGACACGAACTCCACCCGGATTGAGATGAAGCTGTTGCAAAGCGACACAATATTGCAAGCGGATTCCACGCAGTTAATCTGGTATGGCAATGTGGGATGCGGCACGGCTGCAACAGGATTCTGGGCATTTTGGGGTGGCTGGGAGAATCGTTTTCTGTCGTTGACTTCGGGGCAGGTTTCCAGAAATTCTGTATCTCTGGTTATTACCGAGAGTGAAGGAGCTAATCAGCCTTCAGGTCAATTGAAACTTACGGGAACCTTGCAGCCGGATGGGTCCATTGCCGGGAGCGTTATAGATACGTGCATTAATGCGACCTCAGTCACCTTTACTGCAACCCAAACAACTGCTTTCCCGCCCAGCGCGTGGCCAAATTGAAACTGGGAACTACCAGCGACTCAATGCAAGCCAAAGATCAGGCATCACGACTTATTGCAAATAATTGGTGCGAAAGGGGGGACTCGAACCCCACGCCTTGCGGCGCCAGATCCTAAGTTGAGGCGCTGTGGCGGCGTGTGAGCCGCCAGCCGAAATCCTGAGCAAGCGAAGCGCGTCGAAGGATCTTTAAAAGGATTGTTGGTGCGAAAGGGGGGACTCGAACCCCCACGCCTTGCGGCGCCAGATCCTAAGTCTGGTGCGTCTGCCAATTCCGCCACTTTCGCATTTCATACATGCTCTTTCCTTTCTGTCAGTTTACAACGTCACCGGCACCGGTGTAGCTGCCTTTTGAATCGGCGCTCTGAATAAACTCTGAACAAACTTGTTTCCCGGCTTCGATCTTTCGTGCCGCTTCGGCCAGATCTGCGGAGGGCTATTTCGAAGCGAGTTTTGACATTTGACCCACCCCTACACAATTCGCTGCCAGCGACAAGTCAGAACACGCGTATTCTCTTGAAATCGTGGCCGCCCGGTTGTTGATCCGCGAACCACCGAATAAAGCTGAGTTGGTTTTTTCGATTATCCACTAGGCCGCGCGCGAGCAGCCACTCAGAGTACTGCGCAGGATCAACGATCAGACCCTGTAT
>JBAVUZ010000423.1:0-4466 GCA_049697035.1 Candidatus Angelobacter sp.
TGCCTGATAGACCGGGCCGAGTGGAGCAATCATGTCCATGAGTTCAGCGCGGCCACCGTAAGCGCCCACGGGCAGTCCGCCGCCGATGATCTTGCCCAGCGTCGTGAGGTCAGGCTTGATCTTGAATAGCTCCTGAGCACCGCCAAAGCTCAGACGGAAGCCGGTCATTACCTCGTCGAAGATAAGCACCGTGCCGTGCTGCGCGGTGATGGAGCGTAGAAACTCCAGATAACCCTTGCCCGGCGGCACGCACCCCATATTGCCAACCACCGGCTCCACGATGAGGCAAGCGATCTGATCTTTGAAGTTCGAGAATGCGTCTTCCACCGCCTGCCGACTGTTGAACGGCAGCGCCAGAGTGAATTTGGCTTGCTCATCGAGCACACCGGCCGAGCCGGGAATGCCGAGCGTCGCCACGCCGGAGCCGGCTTTCACCAGCAGCGAATCAGCGTGTCCGTGATAGCAGCCTTCAAACTTGATGATGTATTTACGTCCGGTAAAGGCCCGCGCCAGACGGATTGCCGACATCGTCGCTTCCGTGCCGGAGCTGACGAAGCGGACTTTATCCATCGATGGAAACGCCTCAATCACTGCTTCCGCAAGCTCAGCTTCAGCCGGAGTGCATGCGCCAAAGCTTGCGCCACCGCGATTGGCTTTTTCCACGGCTTCCACCACCGCAGGGAAGGCGTGTCCCAGGATCAGCGGGCCCCATGAGCCGACGTAGTCAATGTATTCGTTGCCGTCGGCGTCCCATATGCGTGAGCCCTTGCCGCGCACGATATAGCGCGGCTCGCCGCCAACGGACTTGAACGCACGCACAGGCGAATCGACGCCGCCGGGAATAACTCGCGAGGCGCGGGCGTGCAGTTCCTGCGATTTGGCTCGCTGTTTCATTTGGACTCTTGAATATACCGTAAGTTGCACGCCTCTCGATTTCCCGCGGCCCATGCTCATACAAATCAGCCGCGAATTAACACGTAAGACGCGAATTATTCTCATTTCGATTCGTGTTTATTCGCGAAATTCGCGGCTCAATCTTTTTCGTAGTCGGGTTAACCTGCCGCCTGTCGTCGTCCAATGCCGCACTTTGCCGCTCGCGCACGATCAGCCCCCATGGCAAGATCGCCTTGTTAGTTGAAACCAGTAGTTAATGACCCATTGGAGGGAGCACTATGAAACGGTTATTTTTCCTTACCTTGATCTCATTCATTTCCAGCGTCGGCTTTGCCCAGCAGGGCTCGCGACTGCCGGACAATAGAGAGCTGGTAACCAAGGCGCGCAGTTATTACGTGGAAACCGATAGCTTTTATATGAAGCGCGAAGCGCTTGAAAGCTCACTGCTGGGCCAGAAGGAATTTAAAGCCTGGGACCTGCAAGTGACTGAAAGAAAGGACCTGGCTGACATGGTGGTCCGGGTGAAGCGGGTGCCCTTTTCCAACCACTTCAGCTATACCGTCACCGACCGCGAGACCGACACAATCGTGATGGCCGGCAAAGTGGATTCGCTCGCGGGCACCGTCTATGGCCGCATTGCCAAAGAAATCGTGGAGAAGATGGTGGCACTGCGCGGCAATCCGCTTAAGCCAGAAAACGGCGAGAAACAAGCCTCCAGGCTGCTCGAGGATTAACTTTGTGAGAAAAGCAGGATGAAGTTCGCGTCATCCGCCCATGAGAGAAGAATGCACGCGGCTGAGCTGGAAACTGCATAGCGCGGATTGCAGGAACTGCTCCAGATCCCGAACAGGAATCCGGCCCTGCGCTTTCCAGACGAACACATGGTTACCTGCTCTCTCTATAGTCCATACGTCCCCAAAGAGTTGTACTCCATACGGTCCCCGAGTCGCCGAGCGGAACATGCTTTCAGTTTTCAATTCGAAGGCCACGATGGTCTGGGTGAAGTCCCCCTCTTCTCTGCGGATGGTCTCATGCTCGAACAGCGCGAATGGAGCTCCCCTAAGCCCCCAGCGTCCTATGGTGGTATCTGGTAACACGCCGCGAACCACGTTCTTGATGATGTCGCCTTTCTGGAAAAATGACGTCTCTTCCAGATGGAGATATGTGTCCGTAAGCTTGGCTTCGAACGCATAACCCTTGCTGGCGGCAAATTCGCGGGTTGATTTTTTACGCGCGCTCTCAAAACGCCACAAGAACACGAGGATGATAGCTGCGGCCAGCAGCACCTTGGCGAGCCGACTGCCGAGGAAGTTCCAGAGAAACTCATGTTGCATGAGGTTCGTATTATCGGCAAAAAGGGCGTTTTGGCCAATAGGCGATCTGAACCGCCGACGGTTAGGGGTGGGGCGCTGTTTGCGGCTAAAATAAATGAGTGATGCTTCCGTTCGTCCGCGAAGTCCTGGCGGACGTGGAAAAAAGCCCTGGGTTCCAGCAGGCGGCCTCATATCTAAAGCAGCGGAGGGGGGAGTCAAAACCTCCTGCGGGGCGTATTCGTCTGTCCGGGCTGATTTCTACCGCAAAATCCCTTCTGATTCCATATCTGCAGCGCGCCGCCGGCGTGCCGCTGGTACTGATCGTGGCGGACAACCGCGCGGCTGAGGCAGTCTGCCCCGTGATCCAGTCATTCTGCGAGCTGACCGGGGCGTGCAGCCCTCAAGCGGTCATCAAGTTTCCAGCCTATGACGTGTTGCCGTTTGAGAACATGTCTCCGCATCCGGACATACAGGAAGAGCGCGCGACGGCGCTATGGAAGATCGCAACCAATGCTGCCTCGATTCTGATTGTGCCGCTCAATGCGGCCAGCATGCGGCTGCGCTCGGCAGAGCACTATTCCGGGCTGGCGCGCATTATCCGCCGCACGGACATGCTGGACCTTGAAGAACTGGTGCAGCACCTGAACACCATCGGCTATGCGGCCGTGGACGTGGTGGAGATGCCGGGGCAGTATGCCGTCCGCGGCGGCCTGCTGGATGCGTATCCTCCGGAAGCTGACCGGCCATTGAGGATTGAGTTGTTTGGCGACGAAGTTGAGTCGATCCGCAAATTTGATCCCGGGACACAACGGTCTGCTTCGGCAGTCGATGAGGTCGTGCTGCTGCCGCTTTCTGAGACGCCTGTGCGCGAAGAGCTGCTCACGGAAATCCATGCACGGCTTTCCGGCGCGCGACTGGAAGGTGAAGGCGACGCAGTGCGCCATGCGCTGTCGGATACTGGCGTTTCGGTTTTTCCTGGCTGGGAGTTTTACGCGAACGCCGGGGCAGAGGGCACGCTGTTTGACCTGCTGCACAATGCCGTCATCTTCTTGGACGAGCCTACGGCCATTGAGACCGAGCAGGAGCACTGGTGGGAAAAAGTTGTCCAGCGGCATGAGCAAAGCCTGGTAGGCAAGCTGGCGACTCCGGAAGATATTTACCTTCCGCCCGATGAGTGGAACGCGCTGGTGGCGCGGCTTCCCGGCGGCAGTCTGGAGCATTTGAATGTGCTGCGCATTGCGCGCGCAGAAGAAGAGCTGGGTCTGGCCGATCCGCAGGTTCCCGACCAGTCTTTGATTGAGTTTCCTGCGCACTCAACTTCGCGCTTTCATGGTTCGGTTCCGGCGATGGTGGAAGAGGTAAAAAAGCTCACCGCACAGGGGCAGCGCGTGATGTTTGCCGCGCCCAATACCGGCGAAATGGAGCGCCTGGCCGATATTTTTACCGAGTATCAAGTGCCGTTCCGTCTGGGCACGCGAACCCCGGTTCTGGGCAGCGAAACGTATCTGGATGAAACCGCATATTTTTCCGGCGATCTTCTTACCACAACGATCGTCCGCGCAGCGGTGCCTGAAGGTGTGGCGCTTTCCGATGCGCGGCTGGTGATCTTTGGCGCGCGCGATCTATTTGACGATTCAGAAATCGAGCCCGCACAGCCTTTGCGCCGCAAATCGAAGACTGCGGCGTTCATGTCAGACTTCCGCGATCTGGCGGTGGGTGACTTTGTGGTCCACGTGGAACATGGCATCGCCATGTACCAGGGGCTGAAGGAAATTGAGCAGGGCGAGATTACCGGCGAGTACATGGTGCTGGAGTTTGCCGAAGCGGCGAAACTTTACGTGCCGCTGACTCGACTCGATCTGATCCAGAAATACCGGTCGAGCGAAGGCGTGCATCCTCCGCTGAGCAGGCTGGGCGGAACGGCCTGGGCCAAAACCAAGGCTCGCGTGAAGAGCGCCATGAAAGACATGGCGGACGAGCTGCTCAAGCTCTACGCAGCACGCAAAGCCGCGCAGGGCCACGCCTTTCCCACGGACACGCAGTGGCAAAAAGAATTTGAAGACGCGTTTGAGTTCAATGAGACGGACGATCAACTGACTGCTACGTCCGACATTAAGCGCGACATGGAATCAACGCTGCCCATGGACCGCCTGCTCTGCGGCGATGTGGGATATGGCAAGACGGAAGTCTCCATGCGCGCCGCGTTCAAGGCGGTGCAGGACAATAAACAGGTGGCGGTGCTGGCGCCGACGACAGTGC
>JBAVUZ010000424.1:0-9828 GCA_049697035.1 Candidatus Angelobacter sp.
CTTGAATGAGTCCAGGTTGGCGGCGCTTTTTTCGCCGGTCTTCTTGCGCGCATCGGTGAGCGCCTGAAACAGTGACTCCACGTGCGCATGGTCTGAGCCGTCGGAGACTGACATGCTGAACGGACGGTCTTCCGTTGCCGCGCCATGGTGCTTCATCGCCTTTTGCGCTTCATGCTCTTCGTCGGTGCGCAGGCCCTGGATTCCCAGCACGGCATCCTGCGGACGACGGTAGCCTTCTTCCTTGATGACGAGCTTTTGCTGCCACAAGGCGTTATAAAGCGCATAGCGTTGCTGGATGGTGGTATAGCGGAACCGCTGAGCGTAATTCATGCGGTTGCCGTCAGAGAACTTCTTCAGCAGGTTCTTGACTTTCCACTCGACGTCGGTGGGTGGTTTTTTGGAGCCCCCGCCAAAGTACATGTCGTACTCGATCTTCAGCCGGCGCAGCTGGTCTTCGAGCAGGTTAAGTTCTTCGTCAATCGCCAAAGTGGAAGCTCCAGTTCCAGGGTCGGGCTCACGGAGAGCAGTTAGGCGGAATATACCATAGAGGACGCGCCCTTCCTACGTACTCAAGGTACATCCCGGCGACCCTCACTGCGGTACTTTGCCAGCGGGGCATTCGCCTCGGTAGCCCCGGGGCCCCCGGCGGACGACGATTTTTCTCCGCCTTAGGCCAACCTGCGAACGGGGCGTTTCATCATCCCTCTGAATTGCATCCAAGAAAGGGTACACAAAGGACTAATCATGCTTCCTAAGGTCGTCGCTAAAAATCGAACCCGGATCGTTATTGCAGACGATCACACCGTCTTGCGTGAATCCCTGGCCGCTTTGCTTTCCACGCAGCCAGATTTTGTGGTGGAAGGGCGCGCTGCCAACGGTCAGGAGGCCCTGGCAGTAGTGAAGGAACACCAGCCGGACGTGTTGCTGCTGGACCTCTTCATGCCGGAAGGCGACGGCTTTGAAGTGCTGCGTACCCTGGACCGCGCCGGAAGCCGTGTGGCCGCCGTGGTGCTTACCGGATCCGACAATGAACTTGATTACGCGCAAGTCGTAAAGCTCGGCGCTCGCGGGCTGGTGCTCAAGAGCGATGGTCCTGAGAAGCTGTTCGCCGCCGTACGCACCGTGGCCAATGGCGAACTTGCATTCTCCGATGAACTGGCCCAGCAGGTGCTTACCACCATGACGGCGGAATCCAAAACTTCCGCCAACACCATGAGCCGGCTCTCCACGCGTGAGCGGCAGATTGCCTATCACGTGGCCCGCGGCATGAAGAACAAAGACATCGGCGAAGCGCTCACCATCAGCGAAAACACAGTCAAACGCCACCTGCAAAGCATCTTTACCAAAACCGGCGCGCGAGACCGCCTTGAATTGGCCGTGCTGGCCCTGAGCGAAGCAAGTAAGGCAGCGTAGCTGTTTCTGTTACCCCGAATCCCGCGCATTCAAGATTCGTCGTTAGATTTTTCGATCATGAGCGCGGGTGAGGGGACTCTATCTGTTCCAGTGCTCTTGCGGCCAACCAAATGTTCGGTCCGTTCGGCGTAAATTGTGTCGGTAGGGGCCTTCGCTGCGCTTCGGGATTTCAGAAAAGCTATTTGCTCTTTTACTTCCCCGCGCCGGCAGCCATCTTTTTCACCATGGCCAGCACCAGCTTGCGGTCGCTATCATTCAAGCCCATGGAATAACGCCGGATCTGGGTCAGAAAGCGCACTTCATCTTCCGTAAGGGCCGGCAGATGTTTGGTGTTGCCGTTGGAAAAATGGTCGGCAAAGAACTGGCCTAGCGGCAGCTCCATTGCGCCGGCGATTTTGGAAAGCGTATCCAGTGAAGGGATGGTGTGGCCGTTTTCCACGCGTGAAAGGTAGCAGCGCAAAAGCCCGGTGCGCTTCTCAATGTCACCCTGTGACATGCCTTTCTGCAGTCGATAAGTCCTGATTGTTTCGCCGATATTCATGCTGGGACCAGCTCTTTGATCATTCGTTCCCGGGGTGATTGGATAGTAACCAGATAAGCAACTTTCTGCAAGAACATTTTTTGTCAATAGAAGCTCTGGCGATTCGCGAACCGGTATTTTCGTTCGCCAGGCCGTCAGCCGTGTGCCGCCGCTAATAGGGGCCCATCGTTGCTCACGTCAAAAACCCTGTATTTACCATTTTGACATCACGCCGAACAGCGGATTTGCTGCTCAATTCAAGCAGTGGCCTGTCGCCGGGTCAATGCCAGCTCCATGAACAACGTATGCCCAACAGGGGTCTGGTAATAGGGATCAGTTTCCTTGAATCCCAGTTTGCGATACATGGCAATCGCGGAATCCATTTGGCCAGGGACCGTGTCGAGCCTCATCTGTGAATATCCGATTTCAGCCGCTTCCCGGATGACATGCTCCGCCAGCAGGCGACCAATGTTGTGCCCGCGAAACTCCGGCCGCACATAAAGCCGCTTCATCTCGCACAATCCCGCTTCGTCGAGCGGACGCAGCGCAATCACGCCCGCAGTTTTTCCGTCCCACAGCGCCAGCAGAAGCCGTCCCGCCGGCGGCGCGTACTTGCCCGGCAGTGATCGCATCTCGTCTTCAAATCCCTGGAAGCAGAGTTTGAATTCCAGCCAGGCCGCATATTCTTCGATCAAATCGCGGGCCGTCGCTACTTGTGCCGGAGTTTCGGCTTGTACAATCGTCAACATTCCAGAATCATCCAGCCGCTTGCGCCGCGGCCTTCTTCGCTTCCATCCGGCTGATAAGCCGGTCATGCCAGCCAGAGAAAAATAGCAGCGCCGTCAACGCGCCAATGGCTGCGGTTGCCATGTCTTCCTGCGTGTCCCACGGATCACCCTGCGTGCCCAGAAAAGCGTCCGCCGCCGATCCGGTACTGACGGCAACGCGCCATTCCAGCAACTCATAAGCCGCGCTTACCGCCAGGCAGATACTCAATACGATGAAGAACAGCCACCCGCGCTTCAAAACAATTTTTTGTCGCAAGAGGACTTCGCGGGCCACCAGTGCCGGCACAAACCCCTGGGCAAAATGCCCCACGCGATCATAATCATTCCGCGCCAGGTGAAAGTGGTCGCGAATCCAGTTAAACAGCGGCACCTCGGCGTAGGTGTAATGTCCGCCAACAAACAAAATGCACGCATGCAACGTGATGAGCAGATAGACAAACGGGGTGAATTGAAATTTGGGATAAGTAATGGCCAGCGCCGCCAACGCAAGAATCGCCGGGAATATTTCCAGTACCCAGGTGAAGTAATCATGTGGATGGACTGCAGACCACGCCAGAACAATGGCAAAGCCGCACAGCAGCAGGACAAGAACAAATCTCTGTTCACGCAGCATTGGCCGCTAGCCCATCAGCATTCCGCCATTCACCTTGAGCACATGGCCGGTGATATAGCTTGCTTCTTCTGATGCCAGAAAGTGGACTGCGTGGGCAACTTCCATATCTGTCCCTGCGCGGCCCAGCGGGATGGCTTCATTCACTTTGGATTTCAATTCCGCCGGGAGAGCTTCCGTCATGGCGGTTTCAATGTATCCGGGCGCGACGGCATTCACCGTGATATTGCGTGAAGCAACTTCGCGAGCGATGGCCATGGTAAAACCGATGAGCCCGGCTTTTGAAGCCGCATAATTTGCCTGACCCGCCTGGCCGGTCTGTCCAAAGACGCTGCTGATGTTAATGATTCGTCCCCAGCGCGGCTTCAGCATCGAACCTATCACGGCTTGCGTCGTATAAAAAGCCCCGCTCAGGTTGGTTTGGATGACTGAATCCCAGTCTTCTTTTTTCATCCGCATCAACAACGTGTCTTTGGTCACGCCGGCATTGTTGACCAGAATTTCAATCTTCCCAAACCGTTCGATCACGGCTTTCACCGCGCTTTTAACGTCAGCTTCATTGGCCACGTCCATGCGAAACGTTGCCGCCTGACCGCCTTTGTCGGCGATTTCCTTTGCCACCGCGGCCAACTTCTCTTCATTGCGTGCTGCCAGCGCGATTAGAGCGCCGCCTCCAGCCAGCGCCAGCGCGCAGGCGCGGCCAATCCCCTGGGAAGCTCCCGTTACCAGCGCCACACGCCCTGTTACTCCCGGCATTTTTAGTTCGTCTCCATTTGGCAAAAGTTAACTGCAAATTATATGCGATTGCCCCCAGCGCGCGGTCTTCCGTACCCAACTCTGTATTGTGTGACGGACATCACATCATTGTTGCTGGATGCGGCCTATATTAGATCATCGTTGACTGGAAAGGCGCTTTTCATCAGGGTCCGGTACAAATGGGATCCAGGAATCGCGCCCCGCGCACCATGTTGACCCATGACCCTTTTGCGGAGGTCATTGGCAACTATAGAAAGCTGGCCACTGGGCCCCAAACCCTCTGGTCAGCTTTTTTGCGTTTCACATGGCTGTGCTGCGTCGCTCTGCGCGGGCAGGCTCCAACACCACTTCATCACGGAAGGCCAGCTTCATAATTGGCGGCGCAACCAGCGTGGTGATGCCGGTCATGAAGATCACCAGCGCATACGCCGATTCGGAAACGATATTCATCTGCAAGCCCACTAAAGCGACGATCAGCCCGACTTCGCCGCGGGGAACCATGCCAATCCCGACTTTAAGCGCCGTTCGCCAGCCGGAGCGCAGCACCGGCAGGCCGCAGCCCACCAGTTTGGAAACGATCGCCAGCAGCGAGATCACAATGGCTGAGACCAGCAGCTTGCCATCGAATACTGACATATTCATCCTGGCGCCCATGCGGATAAAGAAAAAAGGCGCCAGAAATTCGTTGATGGAAAAGACGCGCGAGCGCAGGTTCCATCGCGGCGAGTATTCGGCAAATGCCAGGCCGGCAAAAAATGCGCCGATGATCGCGGCCATGCCAATCTTTACCGCGGCGTAAGAAAGTCCCAGGCAGATGGCCAGGGCAATGATCAGCGGCGCGTCCTGCGTGGACATGCGTTCCATGCCCGGCTCCATGCGCTTGACCACGCGCGGCGCATAAAACATCATGATCAGCGCAAAGCCAATGGCTTCTATCGCGGTGATGAGAAGCTGCGCCCACTCCAGCCCCGTGGAAGAAACCAGTCCCACCACCACGGCCAGCACAATCATTCCCAGCACGTCATCAAACACGGCAGCGCCTAGAATGATGCGGGCGGAAATCGTTTGCAGCAGATTCATGTCGCCCAGCACACGCGCCGTGATGCCGACGCTGGTAGCCACCATGGCGGCTGCCACAAACACGGCTTCATGCGGGGGATGGTGGCGCAACAGCATGTACGAGACGCCAAAAACAAACGGAACCGCAATCCCGGCCAGCGCCACATACAGAGAAGTGCCGCCCACGCTGATCAGGTCTTTGGGCTGCGTCTCCAGGCCAACGGTAAATAAAAGAAAGATGGCCCCGATTCCCGCAATGGCGTAAATCGCATCTGTTGGCACTACCAGCCGCGCACCGTATGGCCCAAGGAGTACGCCGGCAAGAATCTCACCCAGCACGGCGGGAAGGTGCATCCGCTCAAAGGCTTCACCAAAGAGCTTGGCCCACACGAAGATAAAAAACAGCTGAAAAAGAAATGGATCAGCAGTATGCATTTGAACTGAATTTTGTGCAGGGCCCAGCGAAACCTTAAATCTATACGATGCGCGTTGGCGAGCCAAATTCAGAGTAGATGCTGGATTTCAAAACCCATATCCCTTCCGTTTTCGGGCCCGGGCTGTGGCTGATTACCACGGCAGCTGTACCTTTTTTACGCGCATTTCTGCCGCAGCTCTCGAATTCCTGCAACCAGCTCTCGATTTTTCCCACAGCAACCCTGCCTTTTGTCATCCTATCTCTAGAGAAAAAAAGCATGCAGTTAGCCCATCGAATGAGCAAGTCCTCAATGAAGACAGCAGCTGGAAGGGTGTGGACCCTTCCGCTGATGGATGCTGCCATCGGGGGACTGGTTTGCGCTTTGGCCGCACTGGCTTTAATCGCGGCAGCCAATGGCCATACATGGAAGAATATGGCTCCGCTGATTTTCACCGTCGTCCTGCTGATCATTGCCGGTCTCTTCGGATCGCGGGCAGGAATCATCGGGACCGTGGTTGCAGCCATGATCTTCGCCAGCTTTCTTTTCAATCCGATGGGTAACGTCCAGGTAGCTGATGAAACGGCCCGTGGCAACCTGGGCTGGATGATGTTGATTGGAATTGGCTTCTCCTTTTTATTCGCGCCGCCGAGTTCCGGATTCCGCCGCCACTAAAATCTTCCTTCCCTCGAAAAGCGAAGCAAGAACGCAACAGCGTTTGCAGCCATGGCATCCTAACACTCTCAGTTCCAAAATTCGGGCATCCCGCCCGACGGCAAGAGGAGTTCCCATGGCTACCGCACCTCAGTTGCCCACAACTCGTCCACGCTGGGCGCGCTCGCCTTTTTACTTCAATTCGGCGTCGCACCTGCTTCGCATTGGACGGGAAAAAGCAACCACGCTCACGGAGTTGCTGGAAGCCATACGCGCATGTCCGGAATCATCTATTTTTCAGCACACCTTTCAGACGCTGGCGGAGCACCACTTTATTAGCTCCGGATTTTCCAATGATTTTTCGCACTGGGCATTTGCCTCGTGCAATGAAGTTGAACTGGCTGAGCGGCTGGCCGCGATTGATGTCCAGGAATTTACCTCCATTGCCACGTTGCGCGAGCGCCTGATCCACATTATCGAAACTTATTTACAGAAGAACCCGCGCGCGGCCACCCGCGTCGCCATGGAGCCCTTCTACCTGATGGCTTCAGATCTTGTGGTGGTGCCTACTCCGTATGTAGCCCGCAATCTTGAAGAGTTTGCTGATGGTCTGCGCAAAGTCAGCATACACGCCATTGATTACCACTTTATCGATGCCCGGCTGCGTCTCAAGCTGAACAGCAACGATTTTTCCGTCTGGCTGGAGAAGGATTTGGACTTGCCCCAGGCTGCCGACAAGGTCAACCGCATTGACATTTACACGTCCACTCTTGAAGACGTGCGTCGCGGCATCCTGAAAGTCATTGAAGCAGAGATGGGCCGTCCTTGATCAGTCCTGGATAAAAATGTCGCGGCAATCGGCTCGCGCATGGTTGAAGAAAAGTTCTGGAGCATTGGATGAAGGACAAGAACCCGGGAAAAACGGTAATGGTTGACGAGAGCGGCAAAGGCGAAGAAATGAGGCCTGAACCGCAGAAAATAACCGACATTGCACAGGACCAGGTGAAGGGGACTACGCTGGCGCCACCACCCGGAGTGGAGCGCCGTTTCCGGCAGACGGATTTGCCGGCGCATTTCATAGAACGCCGCAAGCATCCACGCATTAGCACGGAGCAGCCTCCGCCACCAGCCCCGCCGCGGTTTGAAGATTATGAAGCGATCATCGGCAAGCCGGAGCTGGATGAGATCCGCTTTCTCGCCCGCCATCTGTGCGGCAAAACGGTCAAGATGGTCAACTCCACTGCCGTCGGCGGAGGAGTGGCTGAAATCCTGAACCGCTTGATTCCTTTGTTGAACGAGCTGGAAGTTCCCACGCGCTGGGAAGTGATTACCGGCGGCAACGACTTTTTTGAAGTCACAAAGGGATTCCACAACGCGCTGCACGGCGGCGAGTATAACCTGACGCAGCAGATCAAAGACATCTTCATGGCCTATAGCGAGCAGAACCGCAAGCGCATGGAGTTTGCCGAGGACCTGATCGTGATTCACGATCCGCAGCCGGTGGGACTGGTTCGCTCGAAATCAGAGATGCAGGGTAAATGGATATGGCGCTGCCATATCGACCTTTCCAATCCGCATCCCGGAGTTTGGGATTTCATGAAGCCGATGATAGAGCAGTATGATGCCACCATCTTTTCAGCGGCGGCCTTTACACGGCAACTGTCTACCCCGCAGTATCTTTTCTATCCTTCCATCGATCCGCTATCAGAGAAGAACAAAGAACTTCCTGAAGAGTACATCAACAAGGTTTGTGACGACTTTGGCATTGATCGCTCGCGCCCAGTGATCACGCAGATATCACGCTTTGACCGATTGAAAGATCCGGTGGGCGTGGTGGAAGCCTACAAGCTGGTAAAAAAATACGTGGATTGCCAATTGGTGCTGGCCGGGGGTGGTGCCACGGACGATCCTGAGGGCGCGGTGGTGCTACAGGAAGTGATGGAAGCGGCGGGCGACGATCCTGACATCATCGTTCTGAATTTACCGCCGTGGTCTGCGCTGGAAATTAACGCGCTGCAGCGCGCCTCCACGGTGATTGTGCAGAAGTCATTGAAAGAAGGCTTTGGCCTCACGGTGACCGAAGGATTGTGGAAAGAAAAACCTGTGGTAGCAGGAGCTGTGGGCGGTATTACCTCGCAGATTGTCCACAAACTCACCGGGGTGCTGGTGCATTCCGTGGAAGGTTGCGCATACCAGATCCGCTACCTGCTTACGCATCCGGAATTTGCCGCGCAACTGGGTAAAAACGGCAAGGCCCACGCCAAGGAAAATTTTCTTATCACCGTGAGCCTGAAGCGCTGGCTGGTGTTGTTCCAGATTTTGCTTGGCATGGCCAGGCCAAATGCCATTCTTTAGCTTTCGCTGATCGCGCCTGAGTACCACCTTGAATTCGTCGGCTGAGCAAAAGTGAACAGCAGCCCCTTAAGGTATCTTTCTTCACTGGACCGGCGTAGCATTGATCGGAGCGGCCTTCTCTTAAAGTGAGGCTGCGGCGCTATCTCTTGCCCTTCGGCAATATTTGGAGGTGTCTATGCGCAGATCGTCTACCCTCAAGGAGTTTGTCCGCAAACATCCGGCGGCTCTTCTTGTTCCACTGGCCGCAATCACTTTTTTGTTGACCGCTTCCTGCGGCGGCAATTCCATGATGATGATGAATTCGACTCGTCAGATGCAAAGCATCACGGTTACTCCCATGACGGTCGACCCAATGTCTTCCAGCGGTATGGCGCAATTCACGGCCATGGGAAACTTCAACATGTCGCCCATGTCTGCGAATGTTCCTGTACGGTGGTCGCTGGGAAGCCCATTTTCCATGCAACCGGCGCCAATGGGAGTGAGCATAAACGCAAATGGCCTTGCACAGTGCTCCGGCTTCATGGGAATGATCACGGTTGAAGCCACCGCGCCAATGGATCCCAGCATGCCGCTCTCCCAGATGAGCATGAACAGCATGAATGTAACCGGCATGGCGCAACTGACCTGCCCGTGATCTGAGTTCTATATGTATCTGCGCGAATTAGATTTTTTCCGGCCACCACACCAGCACTTCAAGGTTTCTGGAAAAATGCAGCAGAGGCTTGGTATCGGGCAACGCAATGCCAGAGGCTTGCGCCATGGTATTCCTGTCAAACTCCGCTTCGGCATCCTGCAACTGCCATGGCAGGTGATGGATGTATGCGCGAAGAACGTGGCCTTGATCGACGGTATAAAGGCAATAGCGCTCCGTGAGAAAAGCTTCGAGTGAACTCTTGTCGCGGATGCGCGGCGGCGAAGTTGGCCTGTAGCGAGCATGGAAGTCCGCCGGCCGCGGTTGTTGCAGGCGGCTGCTGGTGTATTCAAATGACTCGCCCGAAGAACGGACCAGCATGGCAGCATGAAAGTAAGGCAGCTTGTACGTGGCGCGCGCGCCCACTACCGCTGGAAGGCTGGCTGCATCGAGGCTGAAGAAATAGACTCCGGGCGCGCCTTTGTGGCGGACATAGGTCCGCACATTCAGTTCGCAGAATTTTGAAAGAAACGGCAGAGGCGGTGCCAACCGCGCGCGGATGCCGCTCATCCAGAAGGGCGCAACCGCAACCCACGCGCTGCCATCGCGAAGATCAAGTTCCAGTTATT
>JBAVUZ010000425.1:0-9315 GCA_049697035.1 Candidatus Angelobacter sp.
ACAGGACGACTGTATAAAATCGCCAGCGTACCCGCCACTACGAATGAAATCAAAATGAATCGCGTCCAAATATTTTTCTGCATGGCCTAACTCCCTTTATCTCCCGTAAAGCTTCGCATCGAACCGGCGAGTTCCCATCGCCAACTAACACGCGCCAAAGAAACCCGCCTGCCCGATCTTTATTCAAGTTCCTGCACTTACGCCGCTTCAGCGCCTGCAAACGAAACAAGCGCCAGTCGCGGGCTAGAACGCGTTGGTCAGGATCTCGTCCGGCGCCTGAAACGTGACGCCGGTTGGTTTGGGAATCGGCGTCGGCAGCGGGTTCAAGAACACGCCTCCGGCGGCATTCACCTCCCAGCGCATCAGCATTGCGTTGTCCTCATGCATGGTGTTGTGGCAATGCTCCATGAACATGCCGCCCCAGTCGCGGAACTGCATGGTGATGGTCACAGTGCCATCCTCTTTCAAACGGTAAACATCCTTGCGGCCTCGTTCAGCCTGAGGAACATTGCTGAAGCTGCCGTTGCGGGCGAGAATTTGGCCTTCTTCAAAGTGAATGTGGATCGGGTGGTCCCAGTTAAAGCCTCCTTTGAGAACCCAGACCTCGCGGGTGCCGAACTTTGGCGCCGAAGAGATCCGGCCGAAGTCCGCCTTGAGCGCTGAACCTCCGCGGTTGCGGCTGCTGCCGCCGGTATTGTCGGCAGCAATCCCCCATTGGCCCCCGCCAGTGTACGAGGTGACAGGATCGTTTTGGGTTTGGTTCGCGTTATCGTCGAAGGTAAACTGACGCGTCCGCGCAATAGGGATCTTCGATAAGTCAGGATTGGGAATCAGAGTGATGGGTGTGTTCGGACAGATGCTCTGGTCCGGCAGCGCGGGATTGCGCACCACCTGGAAGCGCAGGCAAGCGCCCACGGCTGGATCGCTGGATGAACCTGAAAGCGCGCCGGAAACCGTAAGTATCTGGCCCGGCCCTCTGCCGTTCTGGTGTTCCTGCAGGTTCACCAGGTCCACGGTCTGCCCGACAGTGTAGCGCGAGAAATCAATCACAATGTCAAACCGCTCAGCAATGCCCATCTGGTCAAGCTGGTTCAGCGGAACGGTTTGCGGCAGCAGATTGCCGTCATTGGCAATCTGGACCATGGTTGAGCTGTCACTCAGCGCGAACACAAAGAAACGCGACACGCTGGCATTGAGCATGCGGAAGCGATATTTGCGCCGCTCCACCTGGAAGAACGGCTTGTACGCCAGGTTCACCGTCATGCGATCGCCAAGGAAGCCATCGAACTGGAAGATGTCCATGTTGAGCTGGCCGTTGGAATCCCATGCTTTATCGGCAAACATCAGGTTCACGTCATAATCCAGGTTGCCCCAGTCCAGTGTGGTGCCGCTGGGCAGTCGCAGGTTTACTCCGTCATTGATCGCTTCATTCCCGCGGTCCAGCGCGCTATAGATGTTCAGCATTCCAGCATCGCCCTTGTAGACGTTTTGCGCTGTAAAGCTGAACATGTGATCGTGGAACCAGTGCGTGCTCATGGTTTCATGCCAGTCGCCCGGGACTTTGTTGATCCCGCCGCTTCCGTTGGGGCTGCCGGCCTTGGGATCAGTGGCGGTGGCGTTGATGGTGGTAAATCCTGCCAGCACGAATGGATAGTGATAGTCATAAAACTGGTTGGGGAAGAAGTATGCTCCAGTGAAGCCGTCATTTTCCGCGCCGTGGTGGCCGTTGTGCTCGTGCGTGGAAAGCGTATTTCTCCCAAAGCCGTTGTTCTGAGTCACGTCCGCCGGCAACCGGTTGTGGTGGCGAAACAGGATAGGCTCTCCGTAGCGTCCCAGCATCAGTTTGGGCGGAATGGTGCCGTTGAAAGTCCATACCGAGTTTGGCTGCTGCGTCGGCATGCTGGGATGGAACTTCAGCGGGATCGGCGTAGCTGGGTTGATGCCGGAATTCAGACTGGATGGAACCTGCGGATTGTAAGTCGTATTGGTGGTGGCTGGTGAGGTTGAAACATCAATCCCGATAACCGGCGGGTTCTGGGCAAAGCGCTGGTGCGCCCAGATCGCTCCCGGTGGCCGTCCTTCAATCGGCCCGGTCAGGCCGGTTTGACCGCCCACCAGCGCCGGGTCAAGCGGCTGCTGTGTCTGGTTGGCCTGTGCCTGCGGCGCCGGGCTCAATGATGCGACTGGGTTTCGTTGGAAAACATCGAAGCGGGGCATCGGCTGCGTAAAAGGCAGCACGCCGAATAACGGACTGCTTGGCAGGCCCGTGGGAATTCCACTGCCACCACTACGCGTGCCGAAGCTGAAGCTTGAAGTCTGCGCGTTCATTGGTCTTACAAATGGACTCAGCCCGCCAATCGGCGCCACAAGGCCGGCCGTGGTGAAGAGTCCCCACTTCACAAGGTCGCGCCGTGAAACCTGCCCGTGCGACAACGCCTTGTTGATCTCAGCGCGATTCCTTCGCGCATTCTCTGCATCCCTGATCCGTCTTCGATCAGAATTTTCTGTTAACCAAAAACCTTCTCTATCGTCTTTGCGACCCATAATTTTCTCCTCGACTCGTGGATTGATGGAGCTTCGCCGCCGGCTCATGAAGACAGAGCCGTGCTTAGGCGATGACGTGCGTTTTGATTTTTTGCGTGAAATCCAGCGGTTAAGAGTCAATTGCCCAGCAAAGCGCGTTTAGAGCGGAGGGCAAGCAGAGGCACGCACAAAAAGGGGGGTCGATGCTGCGGGAAACAGGCAGGCGAGCGGGCACCAGGCGCGGGTCTGCATCTTTCTGACATGCTTCGGCTCCGGAAGTTGCCTACGTGCATTTCAGATCGACGGACGTTCTACTTGAAGGTCCGTATGAATAAACCGGAAACCCTTCTCTTGATCCCTGGTAAGACTTCCAATGCCTGCAAATCGTATCGCCGTGTTGGAATCAAGTCAAGAGCATTTCTAACAAATACTTAATTTCATGTTTTGAAGAGGAGCTTGAACGAAGCATGTCACACTCGTGATGTGACGAAATGACGGGAATCGGAAGAATGGTCGGCGACGGTTGCTAGTTCTTCAGTTTTTCCAGCAGCTTTTCAGGGTTGATCGGCTTGGGCAGGATTTCAAACATATAGCCTTCAGCACGGGCTTTGGCCAGCAGGTCAACGCTGGCGGTCTGTCCGGAGAAGAGAATGATGCGGCAGTTGGGAAGCGATTGAATGATGGCTTTGGCGGTCTCAATTCCGTTCATGCCGGGCATGATTACG
The DNA here is from genome assembly GCA_049697035.1 of Candidatus Angelobacter sp. Lineage (GTDB taxonomy): Bacteria > Acidobacteriota > Terriglobia > Terriglobales > Acidobacteriaceae > Angelobacter. The sequence continues at coordinate 3,249 of JBAVUZ010000425.1, forward strand.
TCACTAATAACGGCGTCCGGCAGGACCATCTTGGCCCATTTGATGGCGGATTCGCCATGCGATACCGCCAGCGCGTCGTGGCCTTCGCCTTCCAGAATGTTGACCAACGTATCGGCGATGATGGGCTCGTCGTCCACAACAATGATCTTCACTAGACGGAGCCTCCGGCGGAGGTCAGGGTATTGCGCTTCGCTGTGGCAGAGCTTTCCGGAACGGCGGTGGAGTACTCCATGGGCAGAAAAATTGAGAAGGCGGTACCGTGGTCGTGTTGTCCCGCCCTGCTCTTCATCCGGATGGCGCCGCGATGCTTCTCAATAATGCCGCGCGTGATCCACAGGCCCAGGCCGGTGCCAACGTCAGACTTGGTGGTGAAAAATGGCTGGAAGATGTTTTTCTTATGCTTTGCTTCAATCCCGCTGCCCGTATCCAGAATGGTAACGCGAACGCCGGGATGCTGTGCGCCGATCCACTCATGCGATTTTGCTACTCTCAGGACGAGCGTTCCGCCATCCGGCATTGCGTCAATGGCATTGGTGACGAGGTTGGAAAGCGCCTGCCGGATTTCGCCGGCCAGCGCCGTAATTTCCGCGTCTTTATCGTATTGCTTCGTGACCTTGATGTGCCGCGATTCAAATCGCTTCTCATAGAGCAAGAGAAGATCGTCGATGGTTTCAGTTACGTTAAGGAGCACAGGAGAAGAAGTGTCGCGATAAAAGCCAAGCGTCTGCCGCGTGATATGCGCCACGCGGTCAAGCTCGCGGCTGGCCAGCTCGAGGTAACCCGTTATTTTGTCATTTTTGGAGAGGTCACGTTTGGCCAGATAAACCAGGTTGGTAACTGCTTCAAGAGGATTATTGATTTCATGAGCAACCGTAGCGGCCATGCGTCCGGCGGTGGCAAGTTTTTCCGTTGTCCGCAGAGCACGCTCGATCTTGTTGGTCTCTGTGATGTTGCGGATGATCTTGGCCGCGCCAATCACAGTGCCGTTATCGTCCTTTATCGGCGAAATGGTAAGCGAGACTTCGATCCTCTCGCCGTTCTTGTGCAGCCGTATGGTCTCAAAGTGGTCAATCTTTTCCCCGCGCCGTATTTTGCTCAGGATTGTGATTTCGTCGTGATGCAATTCCGGCGGAATGATCGTGGTGACCGGCTTGCCCACAATTTCTTCAGCCTTGTAACCGAACAGTTTTTCGGCGCTGCGGTTCCAGCTGGTGATAATTCCATTCAGATCTTTGCTGGCAATGGCATCGTCAGAAGATTCGACGATTGCGGCCAGGCGCAGCGCGGCTTCTTCAAGCTTTTTGTGCCGTGTAACGTCGCGCACAATTTTGGCCGCGCCCACAACTTTCCCTTGGTCATCTCTTATGGGAGAAACCGTCAGGGAGACGTCGATACGCTGCCCGTTTTTGTGGACGCGCACAGTTTGAAAATGCTCGATCCGCTCGCCCGCCCTGATCTTTGCCAGGATCCGGGGCTCGTCATCGTGCAGTTCCGGGGGGATGATCAGCGTAACCGGCTGGCCGATCATTTCTTCCGCCGTGTACCCAAACAGCCGCTCCGCGCTCTTGTTCCAGCTGGTGATGATTCCGTTCAGGTCCTTGCTGGCGATTGCATCCTCGGAGGATTCAATGATCGCAGCCAGGCGACGCTGTGCTTTTGCAGCCTCACTTGAGGAGGAGGCTACTGTATCTCTGGCGTTGGTAGGTGAAAAGCTGGACATTTCGCTCTGGCCCTGTTCTTTGCCCTTACGGATGACGGATGCTGATGACTGACGTTGAATGAGCACTCCACTTTACACCACAACTAGAAGTTAGATGCAGGAGCAGGGATTTGGGCTGTGCTGGATGCAGATATGAGGAATAAGACGGCTTTACGCAGCCTTAAGAAGATAGTCCCTGAAGAATTGCGTAACCCGACGCATGGCGTCAAGCTGCGCCAGCCCTCTGAACACGTGTCCCTGATCAGGATAGATCTTGATCTGGTAGGGAATCTTATGTTGTTGCAGAATGCGCTGTAGCTCATGTGCCCGATCGATTGGCACGGTTGTGTCCTGCTCGCCGTGGAGAATCAGCACCGGCGGAAGATTGCCGGCGTCCTTTGTGAAGTGCTCCGGCAGACCGCCGAACAGCTCAGCCACTGCGGCGATCCGGGAATCCTGCGTGGCCAGAGCCAACGAGAGGAACGCGCCCAGTGAAAAGCCGAGCAGCCCGATTCTGTTTGCGTCCACGCCGGTCTGGCTGGCAACAAAGCTGACGGCATCTTTAATGGTCTCAAGCCAGGCAAGGAAGTGTGATTCGATCTGGCTGGGAGCAGCCCAGTTGTGGCCGGTGCGTTCAAAATAGTGCAGCACAAACACGTGCACGCCGAACATTGCTGCCTGACTTGCAAAAGGATCAAGGCCATGCAGCGGCCCGCCAGAGCCGTGAATGAGAATCACTGCCGGACTATTGCCGGCGCGGCTCGGCGGATAGTGATCAATGCGGATTGGCTTGCCGTCACTGGTGAATGTGGCCATGGAATCGAATGAACTGTCTCTGAGTTTTAGATGCAGTTCGTTTGCCGCCGATCCATCGATCCATTGAGCCATCGAGCCATGGCTGTAGACATCCTACTCCCCAAGGGTGTAGTCTATCTACATGCCCAGGAACCCGCGCTACCAAAACCGTATTGAGCTTCTGCAAGGAACGCTCGACCTGCTCATCCTGCAAACGCTGCGTTGGGGGCCGCAGCACGGTTACGGCATCAGCCAGGCCATCCGCAGCCAGTCAGGCGAAGTATTCCAGGTGGATACAGGTTCGCTCTATCCGGCGCTGCACCGTCTGCAAAAACAGGGACAGATCGATTCCGAATGGAAGGTCTCGGAAAACCGGCAGCGCGTCAAAGAGTATCGTTTGACCGCCCAGGGCAAAAAGCAACTCGTCTCGGAGCGGTCGCGCTGGAAACAAGTGATGGCAGCGATGGCTGGCATTTTGAATCCGTCAGCAGGGGAGAGCAAAGCATGATCAGTGACAGGCAAAAGCGCGAACATGAACTGGACGAGGAAATTACCAGCCATCTGCGCTTGGCGGAGCGCGACCGCATGGGACACGGCGCCACGCCCGACGAAGCCCATTATGCCGCACGTCGCGAAATGGGCAACGTAAGCCTGATCAAAGAAGTCACTCGCGGCATGTGGGGCACAAACTGGATGCACACTCTATTGCAGGATTTGCGTTATGGCGTCCGCATGTTGCGCCGCAATCCAGGCTTTACTTTGCTAGCGGTCTTTACGCTGGCGCTGGGAATCAGCGCTACTACGGCGATCTTCAGCGTCGTCTATGGCGTATTGTTGCGCCCTCTGCCCTATGATCGGCCGCAGCAATTGGTTCAAATATGGGAGAAAGGGAAGAACGGACAAAATTCAAATCTGGCCGATCTCAACTTTCAGGATCTACATGCACAGAACAGATCGTTGCAGGGATTGGCGGAGTTTCATTCCGATCTCGCATCGGTTTCAGGAGGATCAGAGCCGAAGCGTTTGATGGTCGCAACGGTTTCCAGTGACTTCTTTCCCCTGATGCGCGTGTCCCCGATTCGTGGGCGAGACTTTGCTGCGGAAGACCAGCGCGTGGGCGCTGGCCCCGTGGTGCTGGTGAGCTTCAGCTATTGGAAACAATACCTGAACGCCGCCGATGATCTTTCCAATCTGAAATTGCGCGTGGAGAACCAGTCGGCCTCTGTGGTGGGCGTGCTTCCTCCGGGGTTCCGCTTTCCCCAGGATTCCGACATTTGGATTCCGCGAGAACTCTATCCGCCGCTTCCGGCGCGCACTGCACACAACTGGGAAGCGATCGCCCGTGTACGCGATGGCGTTACAGTTACCCAGGCACGCGAAGACTTGGACGCGATCGCCCGAGCCATTAAAAAACAATACGGAGATGAGGTTGATCTTGTCGGCGTCTCTATGTTGCCTCTCCAGGACGCATTGACCAGCACAGTGCGCACGTCGCTGCTCATTCTTTTGGGAGCGGTGGGCTTTCTGCTGCTGGTGGCGTGCGCGAATGTGATGAATCTGCTGCTGGCGCAAGCTTCAGCCAGGGAAACTGAACTCGCCATCCGCTCTGCATTGGGCGCTTCACGCGGCCGCATGGTCCGCCAGTTCATGGCGGAAACGCTTCTGCTTTCGCTCGCCGGCGGTGTGATCGGAGTATTGGCTGCATACTGGGGCGTTCACTGGCTCCTGAAACTGGCGCCGCCAGATACGCCCGGGCTTGCTGGCGTATCGGTGAATCTGCCGGTGCTTTTCTTTGCGTCGGGACTCTGTCTGGTTGTCGCCATCGGTTTGGGGACGTTTACAGCATTGCGTTCAGACTCAAATGATATTCGAACCACGCTTGCCGAAGGCGGACGCGGCAGCGCCGGCAGCTTCAGCGCTCAATTAATCGGCCGCGGCATAGTTGTGATGCAATTGGCCATCACCATGACCTTGTTGATTGGCGCGGGTCTGCTCGGACGAAGTCTGGTCCGAGTCCTTTCCATTGATCCCGGATTTCGTACGGAACATGTCGTCACCATTGATCTGGCTTTGCCGACTGCGTTTAAGCCGGACCAGAAAATTCGCCGCGCGCAGTTTCTCAATGATTTGTTCAGCCGCCTGCGGGCGCTGCCCGGAGTTCAGGACGTGGGCGGCACAAACGCATTGCCGTTGCTTACCGGAACAACATCCGATGGCGGCTTTGCCGTTGTGAATCCGCAACAGCTCTCGCCAAAAACGCTGGATCTGATGAACCGCTCCGCGCAGGGCGACGTGTGGGACGACAGTGCGCTGGCAAAAGATCTGAATAACTTCGTTGTTCCACTCTTCCGTGATCCAAAACAAAGCGGCTATGCGGATTATGCGTCCGTTAGTGAAGGCTATTTCCGCGCCCTGGGAATTCCTCTCTTGCGCGGCCGTCTCTTCGATGACCGCGACACCATGGACGCTCCCCACGTTGCGCTGATCAGCGAGTCACTGGCGCGGCAAAAATGGCCCCATGAAGATCCCACTGGCCACACCATAGAATTTGGCAATATGGATGGCGACTTGCGACTGCTCACGATTATCGGAGTCGTGGGCGACGTTCGCGAGCGCAGCCTGGAAAAGCCGCCGCGCCCGACAGTTTACGTGAACTATCGCCAGCGCCCGCAGGCCACCTACCATTTCAGCGCCGTGGTCCGGACGGAGGGTGATCCCGCGTCATTGATTGCCTCAGCTGGAAAAATTGTGCGCGAACTCGATCCCGACGTCCCACCCAGCACCACCAGCTTCACCACGATCTTTGCTGCTTCCACCAGCGGACGTCGCTTCAATCTCGTGCTGTTCGGCATCTTTGCCGGAACGGCTTTGCTCCTGGCGATTGCAGGGATTTATGGCGTGCTTGCGTATTCGGTGGCCCGCCGGACCCGTGAGATGGGAGTTCGCCTGGCTCTGGGCGCAACCGCCGCCAATGTGATGCGTCTCGTCCTGGGACAGGCGGCAATTACTACTGGAAGCGGCGTGGTGCTTGGCCTGGTCGGTTCGTTCATTCTTATGCGGTTTTTGCAGTCGATGCTTTATGAGGTCAGCACCGCGGACCCGATCACCTTTGTTGCTGTGGCATTGTTGCTGATTGGCGTGGCGCTGCTGGCTGCATACCTGCCGGCAAGAAAGGCCACCAAAGTCGATCCGATTGTGGCGCTGCGCTATGAGTGAGTGGTTTTCTCCCAGTGCTGTCAGTTCGCATACTGACTCAGCCGAAAAACATGTCATAGGTCACTCATAGCGCAGCGCCACGTTGGGGTCCACCTTGGTAGCGCGCCGCGCCGGAAGATAGGCAGCCAGCAGAGCGACAACAAGAAGCAACAACGCCACCACCGCAAACGTTAAAGGATCAGCCGCCCCGACCTCATACAACATCGATTGCAAGGAGCGCATAAGAATGAACGAACCGACCAGGCCAAGCGCTACGCCGCTTCCAGTAGTAATTGCCGCCTGTCCCAGGACGAGACGCATCACATTGGCGGCGGTTGCGCCCAGAGCCAGGCGAACTCCCATCTCACGGGTCCGGCG
>JBAVUZ010000426.1:0-1639 GCA_049697035.1 Candidatus Angelobacter sp.
ATGACGTGTTTTCGCAGATGGAGAATGCAAAAGTCGTACGCGTGCCCACAGGACCGGAGTTCAGCTTCCCCCTGGAGCGCGTGCTAGGCGCACTGACGGCCAGAACGCGGATCGTCGTCATCTGCAATCCCAACAATCCCACGGGTATCGACGTGCCGCGTTCAGCGATCATGCAAATCATCCAGGCCGCGCCTGACGCCGCCATCCTGCTGGACGAAGCTTACTTCGATTTCTATGGCCAGACGATGATCGACCAGATCGGCAAGCTGCCCAACCTGTTTGTTGCCCGCACATTTTCCAAAGCCTATGGGCTGGCCGGACTGCGACTAGGCGTAATGGTTGGTGATGTTGAACAGATGTCGGTATTGCGGCGCATGGCTTCGCCCTTCAACGTGAATGCGTTTGCCATTGAGTGTTTAGCTGAAGCGCTGGCAGAACGCCAATTTGTCGCCGACTATGTTTCGCAGATCCTCGCCAGCCGGGAATGGCTGCGCAAAGAATTGGAAAAACTCGATTTCAAATGCTGGCCCAGCCACGGCAATTTCATTCTCTGCCGTTTTGGCGATGAGAAAAAGGCCATTCTTGACGCTTTGCGCGCGCGCGGCATTTCGTTGCGCGACCGCCCAGACTGCGAAGGCTGCGTGCGTATCACCATCGGCAAGCAGCAGGAGATGGAACGGCTGATGGCCGAACTGAAGCAAGTGCTCTCTCAACTTCCCGCGAATCAGGCAGCGCGATGAGAAAAGCGTCGATCGCGCGGGTAACCACGGAAACGCAGATTAAACTCGCGCTGACCATTGAAGGCGGCGGGCGTTATGAGGTTTCCACCGGCATCCGGTTTCTTGACCACATGCTGGAACTCTTTACCCGCCATGGCGCTTTTGACCTGAAGCTGAAAGCCACAGGAGATCTCGACGTGGACCAGCACCACACCGTGGAAGACGTGGGCATCGCTCTGGGTGAAGCGTTCAACAAGGCGCTGGGCGATAAGCGCGGCATCATGCGGGCCGGATATTTCCTGATGCCGATGGATGAGACGCTGGGGCTGGCCGCGATTGACTTCAGCGGTCGCGCTGCCGCGGTGGTGAACACGCAGGTAAAGACGCGGCTGGTGGGCGATCTGCAATCGGAACTGGTGTACGACTTTTTTGAAGGCTTTGCTCGCGGCGCACGCGCCAACGTCCATCTGAAAACTGTTTACGGACGATCCAATCATCACAAGATTGAGGCGCTGTTCAAGGCCTTTGCCCGAGCATTACGCGTGGCCTGTTCGCGCGACAAGCAATTAGCCAAAATGCTCCCCAGCACCAAGGGACTTCTATGATCGCGATTGTGGATTACGGCGCCGGGAACATCAGCTCGGTAAAAAAAGCGCTCGAGCATCTGGGTGCTGACGCGCATGTCACCTCCGTCGCCTCCGTCATCGCCGCCGCCGAGAAAATCATTATGCCCGGAGTTGGGCACTTCAGCCGCTGCCAATCGCTCAATGAACACCTGCGTGCGCCGGTGCTTGATGCCATCAAGAGCGGCAAACCGTTTCTGGGAATCTGCGTCGGGATGCAGTGGCTCTTTAGAGGCAGCACGGAAGCGCCGGAGACTCCGGGCGCGGGACTCTTCGCCGGCGAATGCTCGCGCTTCC
>JBAVUZ010000427.1:0-2133 GCA_049697035.1 Candidatus Angelobacter sp.
GGGGAGGGGAGGGGCCAAGGCCGCCGGGATCGCCGACATCGCACGTGATCGCCGTGATCGGAAGATCAAAAGCCTCCAAACCTACGCCAATAGAGGCCTAATCGCTGAAGTCTACGCCAATCTGGGATGGCCTGGGATGGCCCTCCGTCAAACCTACGCCAATCTGGGATGGGTATGGGAGGGGGGAGGGCGCCCAAGATCGCCGTAATCGCCGACATCGCGCGTAATCGCCGGGATCGGGAGGATCAAAACCTCACCACTGATGAACATGGGATGACACTGATCAGAAGTAGGGCAATAGGGTTGAACCCTGCGAGAATTGAATCCACAGCAACGGCGCACCTCCTTGATACGGTGCGCCGGCTGCTTGTGGCCAAAGTCGAATTGCTACTTCAGGGATTGCAAACTGCGTCAGTGATTTCAACTACGTCAGTAATGTCAAAAGCTACTGCACGTTCTTGGCTTCAACCTGTTTATAGCCCTCAGGTACTTTGAACAAGCCCGCGTCAACGGCGCTGGTGGAAACCGATGTCACTTCACTGCTGGTATCCATCAGAGAACCTGGCGTGCCGGTGGGCTTATCGTCCTGGGCTGCGTCATCTTTCTTCTTTTTCTTGCCGAAGAGGCCGCCGATGCCGCCGGTGATGGGGTTGCCGCTGGATTTTTGATCGTCGCGGGAAGTCTGCTCTGGCGCGCCGGGCTGGCCTGCCATGCCAACGCTGACCAGAGACGACAGGGGCATTCCGTTCAGCGCTGTGGCGCTCTTGCGATATTCGACCATTGCGGGAGCGATCTGGGCGTTGCCGCCCATCATGGTCCCGGGAAGCCAGTCCAGTTCTTTGGCCATGCGCTGATAGAAGCGCTTTACTTCGTCATAGCCCTTGACCGGCGCGATGTAGGAATCGGAATTAACCCACATGTTCGCGGTCTGGCCCTTGGCTTTGGGATCGTCGGAGGTCATTTCCATGTCCACGCGCATCTTGGTTTCTTTGGCGTTGTAGTCGAGTATTTTTTTGGAGCCAGTGCCGGGCGTGATGGTGACTTTGGGAACGATTTTTACCTGGCTGGGCTGCTCTTTATTGCGCTTGGCCTGTTCGGCGGCGGCCTTTTTACGGGCTTCTTCCATGCGGGCCTTCATCTCGTCAAAGGTGATGGTGGAGTAAGTTTTCTTTTTGGTGTCAATCTGGGTGATGTTGCGGGCGTCAAGGTCAATGATTTCAATCTGGCCGAGGCTGTCTTCACGCCTCATCTTGTTGCCCTTGAAGCTGATGGTAACGTTGGTGCCTTGCGTGGCCTGGCGAGCGTCTTTGCTGAAGACGCCAACGAACTTCATGGCGCCGGCGGCCGCGCCTCCGGTGATCTTGGTGGTTTCTGTGTATTGAAAATCGGCAAAGCAAGGTGTGGAAAGAGAGAACAACAACGAGCTGGCAAGTGCGAACGCGATACCCCGTTTCATTTCGCCTCCTGGCGGTCTGAGGAATTATAGCCGGAGGCGAAAGCAAAGCCACACTGGTCGAATGAATCCCGTCTTGGGGCTACTGGAAGTCAGGATCTTCTGAGATGTGCTGTACCTCCTCTATGAGTGCGAACCCAGCGGAGGAACTGCAGCCGGGACACGGCGGAAAGGGAGTTTGTTTGCGCAGCCAGATATCTCCAGAGTTGGGACAGCGTGTATGGTCTGGCCGCCAGATGCCGGAAACCGGGACCATCTCTCCGCTGAGAAATGGAACCTTGCCGGATTTAGTTTTTTGTGGCGGCAAAATAATTTTCTCCATAGGAATGAATCCTGTTCCGTTTCCATATGGGAATAAGGCAAGTGGATTGCCAGAGCGGCGATTGAAAGCAAACAAGTAATCGCACTCTGGACAGCAGAGACTCGTAATTTTTCCCCGGCAAACGTGAGCTTTCGACAGGGAAGAAATGAGTTGCCTGTGAGCGGATGAATTGCCGTAAAAAACTGAGCGCATCAACACAGTTAGCTGATAGCTGGAGCTTGCGATTGGAGGCGACACAGGACCATCAATTAGCGTCTAAAGCAGTAAGCAGCCGCCACTGACTCATGATCTCTAAGTGTGCCAATCCGCAGTGCGCCAAAACGCTGATGCGACTTGATGGTGGCAGATTTTTTGGTTT